>NZ_JBGSQZ010000022.1:0-23531 GCF_041737865.1 Chamaesiphon sp. | reverse complement strand
TAGCTACTGAACCTATTAAATATTTTACAGCTCCTGAAAATAGGGATTTAGGTATTGTTAAATCTATCCGAAAGCCATTCAAGAAATTGATTATCGATCCCTTCCCAGATCGAGTGAACAGGGAAGGGTCATTCTTTTTTGAGCCATCCGCTCAACCCTGCTTGACAACTGCACTTGCGCCTTGACTTGTCACGAATCGGGGGACCCGCCCATCAGCACTTTTCGCTAAACCGTCGGCACAGCCGACAAGTGCAAATCGATGTCAACTGTCAACTGATTAACTTCTCCTTGTGCTAATATGGCTGCACCATAAGCAGCCTCCCGATCTGTTGATGAAATTTGTACGGGTAAATATTGCTGACGAATCTTTGTCCAGACTGGATTTTGAGCACCACCGCCAGCGGTGGAGACAGCCGTTAGTGGTGTCGCTCCCAATTGAGCCAAGAGGTGATAACCGTGGGCTTCGATCCTGGCGATTCCGGTGAATAAACCATGTAAAAAGTCAACAGCACAATCTGGGCGGGGAGTGAGTCGAGGTGCCAGATCTGGATCGTTAATCGGAAAGCGATCGCCTGGAGTCAATAACGGATAATAATCGAGATCGCTGGGTTGACTGGGATCGATCTCCTGACTCAAACTGACTAACTCTGCATCGCTGAAAAAATGTCGCAGTACTGCGCCCCCAGTATTTGACGCCCCACCCACCAACCACAGATCGCCCAAACGGTGACTGTAAATCCCATATTTCCCTTCATCAACCCGCCTGTGACTCAGCAGCTTGATTACCAATGTCGAACCCAGAGATGTCACTGCTGCGCCTGGAGTGTGGGCACCACTAGCGATAAAAGCCGCAATGCTGTCAGTAGTACCAGCACACACGAGACAATCATCTGCTAAACCCAACTCCTGAGCAACTTGTGGTAATACTGTCCCAATCGGGGTACCTGGTTTCAAAACTTGGGGCAATAACGGTCTATACGGGTGTCTTTCGAGCCAATCTGGGTAACACAGCAATTCGACATCGTAGCCCAGTTTCAGGGCATTATGATAGTCACTGATGCCCAATTTGCCGTGTAGATGATAGGCTAACCAATCTGCTTGGTGGAGAAAATAGTAATCCGTACCTGCAACATGAGGTTGACTCATCAACCAGAACAATTTCGCTAGACTAGATGTGGCACTAATCGCTGGATGTCCGGCGGGGGCAGTGGCTCTGAGCCGATCGATGACTGTTTTACCGCGATCGTCATAGTACAGAATCGGTGTGCCGATAATTTGACCATCAGCATCACACAATAGTACCGTCGAAGAAGTACCATCGATCGCGATTCGGGTTATCCGCGACTTTACTGCAATGGGGATTGCCTGAATCAGATTAAATAAAGTTTCTCGCCACTGTCCGGCTGATAGCTCTCTAGTTCCACGCCACAGCACATTACGATCGGTATCGATCGCAACTAATCTTGCTCCAGATGTGCCAAAATCTATGCCGAGAGAGACTGTCATCTTGTTATTTTGTAGCCAGAGTTACATGTTTAGCTGGCCTAACAATGATACAAAATGTCAAGGTGGTGCAGCTAAAAATAGGATAAAAACATACATTCAGGAGTGACTAAAATTGAAAAAGATCGTCGCAATTATTCGCCCTTTCAAGCTAGATGAAGTCAAAATCGCCCTAGTCAACGCAGGTATCGTGGGGATGACGGTATCTGAAGTGAGGGGATTTGGCAGACAAAAGGGACAAACCGAACGCTATCGCGGCTCGGAGTACACGGTTGAGTTTCTTCAAAAGCTCAAAGTCGAAGTTGTCGTTGAAGATGGTCAAGCTGATATGGTCGTAGACAAGATTATTGCTGCTGCTCGTACTGGTGAAATCGGCGATGGCAAAATCTTTGTCAGTCCCGTCGAGCAAGTCATCCGCATTCGGACTGGTGAAAAAAACATCGAAGCTGTCTAATCGCCATTTCGTCAGATCTAGCGGAGATCCACATGCGTCTCACAGTGCATGTGGATTTAGTTTTAACTAAGCTCAAGACAGCATTTGGTTAATTGATAGTAGATTGTTGGGTTGGTAACGCTTAGGGATTTAAACCCCGAAGCCATAGCTTCTGTTCTTTGTTAAAATCGATTTACTGACACAAATATTGACGATCGGCTCATTAAACCTCCGGCGAAAGTGAAAGCAAAATCTTTGGCTTGGGTCGTTTCCATAGCGTTGGCGAAGCCCTCCCCAACTTGTTCCAAAACTTCCCTTAAAGCCTAAAACCTGCGAAAAATCCGGTCTTGGGGTTTCCCCGCTTGGGTTCGTTCCATGGTCGGGAAACCCGACCGGACGAACTCCGCCAAGTGAAGGACTTTTTCAAGACAAAAGCCTAAAACCTAAAGCCTAAAGCCTGACTTCGCAGCAAGTCTACTCATCCCTACAACCAAATGTTTGCCACCAACGCGCCGACTCAACCAATTAATCCTGACAAGATCCGCCTGAGTATTCAAGCCTTGCAGCCTCAGTTAGTTGCCTTCAGACGGCAGCTTCATCAACAGCCCGAACTCGGTTTCAAAGAACGACTCACCGCCGCCGCGATCTCCGCCAAACTGACAGAATGGAAAATTCCTCATCAAACCGGAATTGCTCAAACTGGAATCGTGGCAATGATTCAGGGGCGGAAAACTAGCTTTCGGCTCAAAACGCTGGCAATTCGGGCAGACATGGATGCTTTACCGATCCAAGAAGCGAATGATGTGCCCTATAAGTCCCAACATGATGGGGTGATGCACGCTTGTGGACATGATGGACATACAGCGATCGCTTTGATGACAGCTTACTATCTTTCTCAGCATCAAAACGACTTTGCGGGGATGGTCAAAATCATCTTCCAGCCCGCCGAGGAAGGTCCAGGTGGTGCCAAACCGATGATTGAGGCGGACGTACTGACTAATCCCGATGTCAATGCCATCATCGGGCTACATCTGTGGAATAATTTACCATTAGGGACGATCGGCGTACGTAGCGGTGCACTAATGGCGGCGGTGGAGCTATTTAGGCTCACGCTCCAAGGTAAGGGCGGACATGGTGCGATGCCGCATCAAACAGTGGATTCGATCGTCCTAGGCAGTCAAATCGTCGGTGCGCTCCAAACAATTGTTTCGCGAAATGTCAATCCGATCGATGCTGCGGTAGTCACAATCGGAGAATTTCATGCGGGTACTGCCAAAAATGTCATTGCTGATACAGCTACTTTATCAGGAACAGTCAGATATTTTAATCCCGATCTAGCTGACTTTTTCCATCAGCGGATTAAAGCAGTTGTCTCAGGCATCTGTGCTAGTCAGGGAGCGACTTACCAATTAGAATACACCAAACTCTACCCACCCCTGATCAACGATCCAAAAATTACCGATTTGGTCAGATCTGTGGCGACAGATATCGTCGAGACACCACTCGGCATCGTCCCTGAATGCCAAACTATGGGTGGTGAAGATATGTCCTTTTTCCTCCAAAAAGTCCCTGGTTGCTACTTCTTTCTCGGCGCAGCAAACCCAGAGCGATCTCTAGCTTATCCCCACCACCATCCTCGCTTTGACTTCGATGAAACTGCCCTCTGTACAGGAGTAGAGATATTTGTCCGTTGCGTCGAGAAATATTGTAATTAACACCAGTTCAGGATAAACATATTGCCATAATCTATTCTCCGCCAGACTCTCAATCGATCTCGATCTATTACCCAATACCAGCAATCCAAAGTCTAAGCACTAATGCGAAGCTCGCTTGGCTACTCACCATCTAATCCTTACGCAGGGGAGTTTGAGGGGCGGCGTCCCGCTCCTCAACGGGGGGTCTGGGGGTCGGAACCCCCAGACCCGGGTTTTGCCCCCACTAGGAAAATCGCCACCCACTGATACATATCGTTTTCCGATTAGCTTATTACAAGCAGTTAATTAGGGCTTGCTGAATTAGTCCCTGATGCTGTTCTAAAGCCTGAACTCCTTGCTAAAAAATGGTTTTGTTGCAAATATTCTCACTCGATCGCCAGATTCAAGCGATTGAGTGCAAGGGTTCTGAGCCTTTCAACGTCAAAACCTTGCACTTAATTTCTGAAAAAAGGCCCAAAACCCTTGCAGTGATTGGCTTGCTGAGATCTTCAGCAAGCCCTAGATAGATTAGATCGCTTGATTTATGCTGCGGTCGGCTCTAATCTTGCTGAAGCCTAGCTACGGTCGTCAACCTTTTTGACCGCCAGCACGATCTCCCGCAGCAGATCGAACGTGGTTCGATCGGAATATTTAAGGTAAATGTATAGTGTTTTTGCTACATTATGAATTAAAGTTGCTCTTATTCACCAGCGTAAAGTACAAATCTAAAAAAGTTAGAGGGTGTTTGAAAAGTTTTATTTGTTACAATCATAGGCTATCAATCCCCCTAAATCCCCCTTAAAAAGGGGGACTAAGACTCTTGCTCCCCCTTTTTAAGGGGGTTTGGGGGATTCAATCTATACTTTTCAAACACCCTCTTAAACAGCAATTTGACGCACATGTACAAAATTATATCAATTCCCGATCTGAAGTAATGGAGTTAATTGCTGGTAAAGGGTGACTACCCAACAATTTGACGGCATTATTAATATTTATAATTCGGCTCAGATCGATATTGGGCATTGCTTAATTTATTGCTGTTTTCTAGATGGAATGAGGATCGGAGTAAACCCTCATTTCGTTGCCCCGACCTAAGCGCGATCGCTACTTGTAATCATACCCAGCTACATCCATAAAATAGTCATGAGCAAACATACTGGTCAAATTCTCGATGGTAAAGCCTTGGCACAAAAGATGCAGGGTACTTTGCAACAGCAAATTGCTCAGTTACAGCCCAAAATCGGTCGTCCCCCTGGGTTAGCCGTCCTGATGGTCGGTGACAATCCAGCTAGTGCTGCTTATGTTGGTGGTAAGGAAAAAGCCTGTGCTAAAGTTGGGATTAGGTCTTTTGGGCAGCACTTTCCCACCGATGTGAGTCAGGAAAAACTAACTGCAATTATTCATGAGTTAAATGCTGACGATCGAGTCGATGGTATTTTAGTTCAATTACCCTTACCAGATGGTTTGGACTCGGTTGCCCTACTCCACGAAATCGCCCCACACAAGGACGTAGATGGACTCCACGCCCTTAATTTGGGGAAACTAGTCAGAGGGGAACCTGGACTGCAAAGTTGCACGCCTGGGGGTGTCATGCGCTTAATGGCTGAATATCAGCTAGATGTTCGGGGCAAACATGCAGTAGTCGTCGGGCGGAGTATTTTAGTCGGGAAACCGCTGGCATTGATGTTGTTAGCTGCTGATGCGACAGTGACGATCGCGCATTCGCGTACTCCCGATCTGGCGGCTGTCTGTCGGGACGCTGATATTTTGGTGGCTGCTGTCGGTAGAACTCAGATGATAACGGCGGATCTGGTGAAGCCTGGTGCAGTAGTCATTGATGTCGGTATCAATCGGCAAGCCGATCCGACGACTGGTAAATCGCGACTGGTTGGTGATGTAGACTTTGAATCAGTCAAAGAAGTGGCGAGTTGGATTACGCCCGTACCTGGTGGAGTCGGGGCGATGACAGTGACGATGCTGCTCGAAAATACGGTCTGGAGTTATGCTAATTCACATGGATTCGATCGATCGGTTGAGGTGTTGGGATAATAATGTTTCGATCGCTAAATTCACCCAAGTTGCCAGCTATAAAGCTCATTTGAGATCTTCTAGTGAGTATCTCATCGGTAGACGTAAAGAATTTGTGGGTTTCGGGGATCGCTAGTGTTGACAGAACCCGGATCTGGGGGTAACGACCCCCAGACCCCCCCGTTGAGAGGCGGAACGCCGCCCCTCAAACTCCCCTGCGTATGGATGGCGTGTGTGAAGCGTGGTGCGGCATTCGCTTTACTTTAGATTGTAGTTGGGGGTTACTTGACTAGAATTTAATCTAGGTGTATGTCTCATCAATTACATAGTATCTGCTAATTATAAATTACTACTTTTTAGCTTTAGAAATGCTGTAGCAATTTTGCCATCACCAATCCCTAACGCCAAAGTAGAATGAGCGAGTGTAAATAACAAAACAAGTGGTACAGTCATAAAATGAACTGTGCGTAGTGTCTGCCAATCGCCAAAGAGATTAGCCAACCAATAAAACTGGACGGGTTGATACATTGATAAACCCGTCGCGAGTGCGAGTAATAGAATCGGGATAATACTTGTATAAACAATCCGATGCCAAGCATATTGGCGACGTTTGGGATTGCTGCTAGCTTGCAGAGCTTTGACATCTCCATTACTAACAAATCGATTGCGCCATCTTTTTGTCCAAAAAACATAGATGCCATAACCTAATAGGTTCAAACCATAAATCCACATCAGGGCAAAATGCCAATTTCGCCCGCCAGCTAGCCAGCTGCCCAAAGTAATTAACCAGGGAATATGGATGCCCTCGCGTCCTCCAAATACAGGATTGGCATTATAAATTTGCAATCCGCTAGCAATCATCCCGAACAGGCTAATGATATTTACCCAATGAAATAATCGAGCGATCGTCGGCTGTCCGCCAGGTAATTTTTTCGTTGTCAATTCCATGTTATTTTACCTGAATCTGCTTCAATTATAGAGTCGATCGCTGCTGGTAACAATTAACGATTCTATTTTGACAGCAGCCGATCTATTTATTAGACCTTTTGCGAAAATGAAAGCAAAATCTTTGACAATACTGTTTTTGTCTAAAACTTCCCCTAAAGTCTCAAGCCTAAAGTCTCAAGCCTAAAGCCTCAAGCCTAAAGTCTAAAGTCTAAAGCCTAAAGCCTAACTTTCGCAGGAAGTCTATTGTACAAATTTACCTACCTTATTGATATATCCAACTCGTTTGCCAATTCTAATCCATGCCGTACCATTATCAAAACTAGCAACCTCATCAAACATTGGCTCGATCTTCATTTTGCCTTGCTTATCGATAAATCCCCACTTCTCACCAACTCTAACCTTTGCTAAACCTTGACTAAAAGTTTCGGCTTCGTCAAAGCTAGGAGTGATAACCATAACGCCACGTTGGTTGATAAAGCCCCATTTATCATCGACTTGGACTGCTGCCAAACCACTATCAAAGCTAACAGCATCATCAAACTGCATCGCTACGACTATGCGACCTGATTCATCGATGTATCCACACTTATCCTCGATTTGAACTGCGGCTAACCCATCAAAAAATTCATAAACATCATCAAAACGGGCGGCGATCGCCATCCGACCCTTGGCATCTACATATCCAAATTTTTCGCCTACTTGAATCGCGACTAAAGTAGATGTTGCATCAGGACTTGAATCGACGATCTATCTCTCGGCAGTATATCACAATTGGGGTAATTGCTCGGCAAGAGCAGGTTGATTAAATGTATTAAACCCATTAATTGCCAAGGAACAAACTAGGGTAACAAATGAGCTGGTTTTCATGAACGAATGATAATAGATAGCTGGTTCTAGCTCTATTATTCAAACACGACCGAGATTACGCTATGATATTCGTCAGGGGAGGTTTTAGGCTCTAGGCTTTGGTTCCGTAGGGTGGAAACTGCCTACCATCTCGATGTAGGGTGTGTTAGGCTGCTGCCGCATGAGCACCAGCAGCCCACCATCTAGATGTAGGGTGTGTTATCGCGGAGCGTAACGCACCAGTATTGGCTACGGATCTGATTTAGGATCGTACCAACAGTATTTCTCAATCAACCGCAATTGCCGATCTACCCCATCTGAGTAAAAGTGAATTAGTGATGACACTTACCGAACTCAGTGCCATCATTGCTCCGGCGGCTGAGGGACTGAGCATAGTGCCCCAGCCATACCAGTAGAGGACTCCGGCTGCTGCGGGGATACCGATGAGGTTATAAATAGCCGCCCAGAATAGGTTTTGGCGAATCTTTGTCAGAGTCGATCGAGATAATTCGATCGAGTAGACGACATCTAGCAAGCGATCGCGCATCAAGATGATATCAGCAACCTCGATCGCCACGTCAGTACTAGCATTTAACGCAATTCCCAAATCTGCTTGAGCCAAGGCGGGGGCATCATTAATTCCATCCCCAATCATCGCCACTCGATGGGGGATATCTGAAGTCAGATTAGTTTGCAAAGATTGCACGATCCGCGCTTTATCTTGGGGGAAAACTTCGGCGTAGATATCTGTAATCCCTAATTCTTGAGCGATAACATCGGCGACGGGTTTCCTGTCGCCCGTGAGCAATACTACCCGCAAACCCATATTTTGCAATTGTTTCACAGTCTCAACTGCATCGGAGCGGAGCTTGTCGGTTACTCCAATGATGCCGATTTTGGCAGTCGTTAATGGTTGCTCTTGGGCGATTGCTACATACATCACAGTTTTTCCTGCTACCATCAAATTCTCAGCAGCAGTAAGTAAATCCTCACTAATTTCCATCCCGCGTGCAGTCAACCAGTGCTGATTGCCCACGATTACCTGATATTTCCCCTGACTCAGAGTGCTAGATGCCCCGCCCAGGAGTTGAGCCTCAGTAACTAGCACCTGGGCATATACGCCCAATCCGGCTTCGGTATATGAATCGATTACTGAGGGCAGATTTAGATCCAATCTTACAGCTTCCTGTTGAATTGCTACAGCCAGCGGATGATTGGCGACACTTTCCGCAGCAGCCGCAAGTTGCAATAGTTCAGTCGAGAGGATCGTGTCTGTGGTGAAAATATCTGTAACCTGGGGCTTGCCTTGAGTGAGTGTACCCGTCTTGTCAAATACAACAGTATCCAACTGATGCACCGCTTCTAAGACATCGCCCCCCTTAATCAATAATCCAGATTCGGCACCAATCCCCGTCCCCACCAGAATCGCCGTCGGTGTGGCTAGACCCAAGGCACAGGGACATGCTACCACCATCACCGCGATCGCGGCTTTGAGCGGCGTGAGGCTGGAAGCTAGGGGTACTAAATTGGGATTGTCGATGCCGATAAAGTACCAAAATAGGCAAGTTAGAATCGCGATCGCCAATACACCGTAAGTAAAATATCCTGCCACTGTATCGGCTAGTTTCTGCACTGGAGCCTTACGAGTTTGGGCGGCTTCTACTAGGGCGATAATTTGCGCCAGAGTAGTATCATCACCAGTGCGGGTGACTTCGATCGAAATCGCACTCGATTGATTGACTGTACCTGCGATCGCCACATCACCCAATTGCTTGAATACAGGTATCGATTCGCCCGTAATCATCGACTCATCGATCGTCGTCTGACCCCAGCGAATCAGCCCGTCAGTAGGGATCTTTTCGCCTGGGAGTACCCGCAGATATTCACCGACTTTGACCTGTTCTACAGGGATTTCGACGGCTTGGGGACGATCGGGATCGGCACTGACTAAGCGGGCAAATGTGGGCTGGAGTGAGAGTAATCGATCGAATGCCGTCGCCGCCCGATGTTTTGCCTGTTGTTCTAGTGTTCGCCCCAAGGTAATAAACCCAATAATCATCACAGGTTCTTCAAAAAAGCACTCCCAGCCTAGATTCGGCAACAGCAGCGCAACGACACTCGCCGTATAGGAAGTAATTATCCCCAAACCCACCAGGGTATTCATATTGGGATTGCCATGCCATAGACTGCGCCAGCCATCCACCAAGATCGCTCTACCTGGAAAAGCGATCGCAATTGTGGCTAAACCCCAATGCCACCAGAAGTTATTTAGTGCAAAATAATTATGTTGATGTAGGTGAGTATTAGGCTGTGTCAGATGTCCGACTGCCGATAATCCTAGTAAAATACCAGCAGTAATTAGTTGCCATAAAAGTTGTTTGGACTCTTGGGCATATTTTTCTTGTCGTTGCTGGAGTCGATCCGATCGATCGCCACCATCTGTGACGAGGCGGGGTTGGCTAGGAAAACCGCTAGCCGTCAATTTATCAGCCAGCTCGACGGGTGTAGATGTTTCTGGAGCGAGTGAAATTGCTGCTACACCCGTCAAAAGATTGACACAAGCAGAATCTACCCCTGGTTGGGCGAGTAGTTGTTTTTCGACAGCACTAACGCACCCAGCACATTTCATCCCCGCCACATCTAGGACGATCGTGGTAGTGGGTATTTCGGCGATGGTAGCTGGATTTGAAGTGCTTTTGAGCATATTCAGGGTGAGAGGGTAAAGCGACAAAATTAGGACGTGTGACTGCTTCAGCGTAACGTACCGAATAAATCTCAGCAAATATAGCAGTCGCCCGCTAGATCCCCGACTTCTTCAAGAAGCGGCTCGCGCTCCGTCTACGACACGCCTCGCTTCGTATCTCCTACGGAGAGGCTGTGCCTACGGCAGGCTTCGCCAACGCCAACGTCTACGGGTTCCCCGTTCGCGCAGCGTCTCGCAGAGAGGGTTTAGCGGCGTTTTTATTCGGGGGGGAACCCCCGAATAAAAAAACGACAAGACAGCCAGACAAGACAGTCGGGGATCTGTCCCCCGCCAAGTTGATGTAGGGTACGTTACGGCTTGAGCCTAACGCACCAGTTTGGGATACTGGGGTTTTAATTCATTAAATTTGCTAGTTTATAAACAATTCTCGCCCCAACATTTCCATCCCATTCTGCATTTCCAACTTCACAAACATCAAACCCAATTATCTCTCTACCACTCTTAATCACTTCCCGACATAGGCAAAAAGCTTGCTCTAATTCTAATCCACCAGGAACCGGAGTACCTGTTTCAGGACAAAGTTTTGGATCGAGTCCATCGACATCGAAACTAATATAAACTTGTTGGGGCAAATGTCCGATCGCTTCTTGACAAATACTCAGCCAATTACTACCTGCATATAGCTGTTGTTTGATGAGCGAATCGTAATAAGCAATTACTCTGCCTTGAGATCGATCGATCTCATTTATTTCTACTTCAGATACATCCCGAATTCCCACCTGTACCAGTTTAGAAATCTGTGGAATTTTGAGAGCATTGAACATGATCGATGCGTGGGAGAACTCGAAGCCCTCATAAGCATCGCGTAAGTCTGAATGTGCATCAATATGTAAGATGCCAAAGTCTGGATAACGCTGTGCTAATGCCTGAATGTAACCCAATGGCACACTGTGATCGCCACCAATTACGCCGACTTTTTTTCCAGCATTCATCGCTGCTTGAGTTCGATCGCATAACCAGCGATTTAGATCTTCACCAGCTTGATTTATATCTGCTAATACGCCTGTCAAATCTGGCTCTAAATTCAGATATTGCCCTTGTTCTAATCGATCGATAATTAAGGCTGCTTGCTGCCGATAGTAGTTATTTTTTGCGATAATATCTGGATCGATCGGGGGCATATATATCCCCCGCTTCCACCCATGCGGACGATCGAAATCATATAGATCCAACTGTGGTGAAGCGTCAAGGATCTGTTGTGATGCCGAGGCTGTACCAGGACGATAAGAGACAGTCACTTCCCAAGGTACCCCAAAGATAATTATCTGTGCTGAATCATAATCAAATGGCAATCCAAATAAATTGCCATTGACTTTACCGACATCACTAGGATTGTAATTGTCGAGGTGATTTATCGAACGATCGTTAGACATGGACAATCTCTATTTCTGTATGAGTTTAAGGCTCGATCGTCCAAAATTCAGATGACTGGTGTCGATTTACCACTGACGATCGCTACATCTCAATTATATTCGACATCCGAAAGGTGACGCAGCCACCCGATCGAGAGATTTCCGCCGATATGTTGCCGTAAGATCTCCCATGTCTAAACTAATCGCCTTGGCGGTTGCCATAACTGTCAACCATCAACTATCAACTATACTAAGCACGGCTAGCAATTAGACTTTTACAGTAGGGATTATTAGCGATCGTGAGATACTATGGTAAATGGAGTGGTGTTGAAGAGATCGAGTCTAATGCTGAAAATAAATTTTGTCGAAGAAGATATTAAAAAGCTGCACTATGAGAGATATCATCATCCACATCCATTAGTTCAAAAAAAGATGGAAGCTATTTATCTGAAAAGTCAGGGAGTAACCCACAAAGATATTTGCAGATTGTGTCAAATCTCCAAAACAACATTGACAAAATATATTAGGCAATATCAGACAGGAAGAGTAGAAGAACTTACAAAAATTGAATACAAAGGACAAACAAGTAAGTTAAATCAATATAGCCGACAAATTGAAGAGTATTTCAAAATTCATCCAGCATCGAGCGTTGCGGCAGCAAGTGATGTGATTGAAAAAATAACTGGGATTAAAAGGAGTCCAACACAGATTAGAGAATTCATGAAGAGAATAGGATTACGGTGCTTGAAAGTAGGGTACGTGCCGGGAAAGTCACTAGAACCAGAAAGAATAAAGGAAGTGGAAGTCTATAAAATAGAAAAGCTAGAACCGTTGCTAGAACAGGCAATTAAGGGAGAAAAGGCAGTTTATTTTGTGGATGCAGCTCACTTCGTACACCGAGCATATCTAGGATTTTTATGGTGTTTTGTCAGAACATTTATCTGTTCACCTTCAGGACGAAGAAGATTTAATGTGCTGGGAGCGATAAATGCAGTGACAAAAGAAATAATTACAGTGACAAACGAAACTTATATCAATGCAGAAAGTGTTTGTGAGTTGTTAATCAAGATTGCTGATTTAGGGCTAAGTATTCCAAGTGTACTGATTTTAGACAATGCTAGATATCAAAAATGTAAATTAGTAAGTGAGAAAGCAGAAGCTTTAGGCATAGAGCTATGTTACTTGCCTGCTTATTCACCACAGCTAAATTTAATCGAACGACTTTGGAAGTTTGTTAGAAATGAGTGTTTATATTCAAAATATTATGAGAATTTTGCTGATTTTAAAGCGGAAATTTCCACCTGTATCGGCACCGCGAATACAGACCGGAAAGAAAAGCTAGACAGCCTATTAACACTCAATTTTCAATCTTTTGCAAAAGTCCAGATCTTAACCGTTTAGAGTATAGCTGCCAAATAGCAACACCAGTACACCACAGACTCCCCAAAAAATGCCCACACCTAAGCCTGGAGATGTTACGGGAACAGGGGCAGCACCAACTCTCGGCACTCCCGGCACAACAATCGCTTGATTGAAACTCCGTCCAACAATTGCCAGCAACAACAGTACGCTCGAAACCCCTGCCAGCCCAACTTGAATGATAAAGCTCACCCAAGCAGCAATCCGTAAAATGGTTACTACCTGTTCAAAGCTGGGATGTGAAGATGGCTCACGCTCGGTTTGCATGGAATTTTTAGTCAATGTGGTTAAGGTAATGTTGCAAGTTAACGCCCGACAATATACTTTGTGGCTTGATTAGCAGGCAGGGGACTGATTTTGCCTTGAGACACCAAAGCTTGATGAATTAAGGCACTAACTTCGCCACGGGTTGCTGCTTGATTAGGATTTAGCACTCGTAGATCGGGATAATTGACGACAATTCCGGCAGCCGTTGTCTTGGCAACCGCATCAACCGCGTATTTAGGAATCTGGGCAGCATCCCGATAATACTTACTGGTGACTAGCAATGGACGTTGCGGCACATTGACACTAGGAGCGGGTTGAATACTAGTAGGTGCTGGATTGACAGCAGCAGCACTAGGAGCGGGTTGAGTACCAGTAGGTGCTGGGTTGACAGCAGCATTAGGAGCGGGTTGAGTACTAGTGGGTGCTGGGTTGACAGCAGCAATCGCTCTTGCTGGCGTTGTCATAAATGGCTGCATCAGTGTGACGATCGCAAAGGGAAACATCATTGGTTTTTTCGCGCGCATGTTTGCAGGCTGTTGGGTTACGGGCGTAGTAGTAGCCGTAGTTGCAGGCTGTTGGGCTGCTGGCGTAGTAGTAACCGTAGTTGCAGGCTGTTGGGCTGCTGGCGTAGTAGTAACCGTCGTCGCAGGCTGTTGGGGTACTGGCGTAATAATAGCGACATTAGTTGCAGGCAATTCGAGGTTGCGAGCTAGCGAAGCTAACACTTGGACTTTTGTAATGGGTTGCTTGGGGCGAAACACTCCGCCTGGATAGCCGCTCATGAATCCCATCTGGTATGCCTCTTCGATCGCCTGAGATGCCCAGTAGCCTTTAGGAACGTCCGTATACGTGCTGCCGCTAGGAATCTGCCGCACTGGAGTTTTATCGAAGGCTTGTCGCAGGATCGCTGCAAACTCATCGCGATCGACAGTTTGTGCGGGACGAAAGGTATTATCGGGATAACCTGTGACGATATTACGTTTGGCTAAAGCTTGAATAAACGGCTGTGCCCAATGATTCTGCGTATCGGGAAAGCTGGTATTTGCTGTAGTATTCGGCAATGTTGGAGCTGGAGCTTGAGCCGTAGCTAAATAGGGGGCGATCGCACCAGTCATCAAACCGATAACTAACATTGCCACACCCACAACGGATCTGAGTTGAGAATGTAGGATCGTAACTTTTACCTTGCTCATTTTCTTACCTCTAAATTTACTAATTAGATCGATCGATTAATATGATGCTTTTAACAACTAAATCAGTCTTTATTCATTACTTTCAAGCATTGCTTTCGCTTTCAAGAGTTCTCGATGTTTCTCCTTGCTAATCTTTGGATACTGGAGATTTAATTCCTCTTTGACTTCTTGAGATGACTGGCTTTAAACCCCGGATCTTAGTCTTTAGGCAGCGAAATCTGCTGCTGTGGAGGAACGAGAAAAGGACTAATCAAATCGTCCAGTTGCTCGATCGGAGAGGGGTGCAATGGTGAAGCAGTCTGGCTATGAGTTAGGGAATTGGTTGGCATGGTTTGAGCTTCCGATATATGGGCGATTAACTTAGTAGTGTCACGAACGCGATCTATCTGAGTGTCAAACAGATCGCGTTCGCTTTACAGGGGTTGCGCCAAATCCTTCGAGTCATCAACCCAGTAGCCCTGGCGATTGTAATGTTGATGGAGTCGGGTTTCATAATCCCGCATTAATAGCATCTCCTGCATATATTCCGGCGATTGTCGGATGATTTCGCGAGGTAGATTGATGAAGACTTTCGACTCCTCCCAGCTCACCCGCTCGATCCATCGCGGTGAAACCAGAACTTTTTTTCCCGACCACCAATTGGCTGTATCGACGATCAGATACCGAATCGCCCACGTTTGGTAATCGATGATAAAGTCCTCGACGTGCCCGATCTCACCATCTGTAGCTTGAATATGATAGCCACTCACCTCACGAGTGCTCCGCAAATTGGGATCTCCCTTTTTCTCTACTAGGGTGGATTTGTCCCATTGTTGGCGATCGCGCTGAATGTAGGGATAAGCTCCCCACGCGGATAAGCCACCCCAATACATGGGGTACCCATAATATCCGTGATAATCCAGCTCGAATTGTTGCGAAACGGGTTTGTCACTGCTCAAGGATGGACTATTCTCAATCTGCTGTTTGGTCAAATCGACGGTGATGTACTCCTCTCGCTTATCCGCCGCAGCCAGCGCATACGGGGAAATCAGCACCTGTTTGCCCGTCAGCCAGCCTCCGGTGTCAACGACTAGGTAGCGAATCGTCCAATGCCGATCGTCGAAGTAGTATTCTTTTGCCTTGCCGATTTCACCGTTGAGGCTATTCAATTTAAAACCTTCGAGGGTTTTGGCTGTGATTAACATATTACAACTCCAGATAATTATGTGAGTTTTTTGGTTGTCTGTTATCGATTTAAAACATCAAGATTGAGTGTATTTTTTACTTTCTAAATCTTGAATCAATGCTTTCATTTCGCCAATCTCTTTACGTTGGGCAGCAATAATCCCGTCGGCGAGCTTGCGAACTCGCGGCTCGGAAATATTGGCACGTTCGCTAGTTAAAATAGCAATTGAATGATGGGGAATCATCGCTTTCATCCAGGAAACATCATAAACTGTGACTTGACTACGAACTAGCCACAGCGTCAGTACGAATACGAAAGCACTACTACCAAAAATAGCGGCATTCGTGCGCCAATTGGCATACATTCCACGCATGAATGCGAGCATGATAATCGCCATCACTGCTCCCATCAACACAGCCATGTACGACCGCGTTTCACTAAAATACACATGCTCCCACTGATATGTATTTAGATACATCAGCCCAAACATAACAACAGTAGAAGTCGCCACCATCGCTCCAAAAGTTGAATAACTGTTTTTCACTATTTGTCCTCCTTCAATCTGAATTTTTATGGCGGCTAACGTAGACGATATTTTATCTAACTCCCGACTCTAGCCCTGTCCGAAAATGAACTATTCTCAATCTGTTTTGTGGTGGGCTGTTAGCGATCGCTCAACCGTCCGAGCGTAGTTTCTAGCAGATGTTTCATTTTCTCAGTCGCCCCGCTGACAGCCTGCTCTGGGGTCGCCGCTCGATCGGTCACTGCGATTGGTTGGTGGCTGGTAAGACGAACTTCGAGCAGGCAGCGTTTATCTTCAGTCCCAAACTTCTCGTCGCTATTCTCATCGCTCAAATGAACTTCCACCCGCGTGATTTGTGCGCTGAAGCGATCCAATGTATCCCTCACCATAGTTTCAATTGCTTGAACTAGCATGGTATTGCCTTCGATATTATTGTCGGTTTCGACTTGGATTTTCATATGTTTATTGCTCCTATTTTAAGGTTAATAAAAAAACTCTAATTTGCTCTCTATATTTAGGTAGATGTAGACATATTTGATATTTTGCTAAGGATAAATAAAGTAAGTCATTACTATCAGCAGGGCAACCGCACACGTTTCGTAATAAATGCTGAGATCTAGGCAGTGAGAATGTTTAAAGCACTAAGCACTGCTTTGAGATAGTTATCATCCCATCCCGCTTGGAGTCGTCTAGTTTTGACCCCTACTTTACTTTCTTTGTCTCTTGAGAGTAAATTTATGCCAATATGACGGATAACGGCCAGATTCTCAGCACTATACCCAGAGCAGCTTTGTGCGGTATCTTCAGCAAAACCAACATCGAGAATCCAATGTAGTTGGTTTTCAATACTCCAGTGACTTCTGACAGCCGCGGCAAATCTTTGGACATCGCTCTGAATACTGAGAATGTAATATCTTTGTTCAATACTAATTTTTCCGTTCATCTCGCGCTGTGATTCAACCACCCCAATACTTTTGAGTCCTGACCACTTATGGGCACCGATTAAATACTCAGTGTTACCCATCGTCCAATAGCGACGAGTTTCAATCCGTCCATGTCCCTTGGAAACTGTTGAGTGGAACTGATGGTCAATATTTCTGAAGTTCTGTTTTCGCGCAGCAGTAAACAGTTGAACCACATCTGTGTGAAGAGCGCCCTGATTACCTTTGAGAGCTAAAACGTAATCAGCACCTTGTTCGATGATAACTTTGGCAATTTCAGTCTGACATCCCATTGCATCAATACTTACTAAACAACCTCGGACTGATAAGAGTTTCAATAGTGCTGGTATCGCAGTGATTTCGTTAGATTTCTCGCTGACTTTTTGTTGTCCCATTACCAGATGCTGTGAAGCTGACCACACACTGACCATGTGAATCAGACTGCGAGAATTTCCAGCTTCTTTTGCACCTCTAAGTGTCTTACCATCAATGTTGACTAGTTCTCCCTCCGTCACAGTTTGAACAGCCTGCATCCAGCCAATAAAGCATTTCTGTAGCTCTTCTGGCTTTAGCCTTGCAAATACACGATTGAAGGTATCTGCTGATGGAATCCCATTTGGTAGTTCTAGCCAGGTTTTTAACCAATCTTGTTTTGTTCTACCATATTGAGCAATTGCTTCCCAGTCATTTGCTCCGCAGATCGTCGCACAGATGGTGATAATTAAAATGTCGATCAGCTTATGCTCTATGCTGTGTGCTGCTCTGGGGTCTTTTAATTCCCCAAAGTGTGTTTCGATTAGGGCTGCGGGGCTAGTGGCTGTGGTCATAAAACAGATCTCAATAATTCAATCAGTTCTCCTACTTCAACACATCCTCTTTTTTCTGGCTGCCATTTGTTACGAAACGTGTGCGGTTGCCCTGTTACTATCAGCTTCGGTCCAAATTTTCAAATCTGAATTTTCTGCTTCGAGCATTCAAATTATCTCGAAATTATGCCTAAGATCGCGCCCCTGTTTGTCGATCGAGGATTGGTAAAATCGATAGCCGATCGCAGCTAAATCTAACGGGGAGGCGGGAAAAACAACACTGGCGACCAGCTCAGACGCAGTAATTCTGCTGCAAAACTAGCCACAATCCACTCCTGAAATTTCCCGATCGTACCTGTAGAAATGGCGATCGCGCTAATCTCCTCCATTTGAGCTAGCTCTAAAATCTCGGTTAATGGAGTTCCCCGGCGTAAGTTTGTTGTTACTTGTAAATTTGCCGCCTCCAGATCGACTTTGATGTCAGCAAGGAGGTTTTGCTCGGTCTGAGTGGGGATGTCGCCAGTAACCCAACACAGTACGCACCGCTCCAGATATCGATCGGTTTGTTTTTGAGCTAACTGCTTTATCTGCTCGACCAGAAAATTGGCGGCTGTACTGCCGTCGTAAGGAACCAGTACAGCGCGAAATAAATGCTGGCAACGGAGCCTTAGCTCCTCCGCAGTAAATGCCGCAATTAACTGAGGACGGAGAATCAGCAGGGGGATCGTCGTGCGGCGAGATAATTCGGTCATCGTACTGCCAAGCAGGATATCGACAAGCGAGTTATGCGTCTGGGAACCCAGGAGGATAGATTCAGAGCGATAGCTATTAGCAACCTGAAGAATCGTCTCGACAGATTGCCCCGATCTCACCTCAATGTGGACATCGACCCCAGCCGGACTCGATCCAACTGCCGCAGTCAGTCGCGCTTGAGCATGTTCTACGCGATCGTTATCGCTCTTGGCAATAGTGCGCGTTTCTAAGAGCGGAACGACGTGGAGAAAAACAATTTGCTTCATACCTCCAGCCGCTAAAGCGTCAGTATAATGCGCCAGCCGCTGCAAACCATCCTTGAAATCTGTGCAAATTAAAACTCGTTCAAACATAACTATTCACTCCAAAAATAAGACTATTAAGACTTTTACTAGGCGGCTGGTTTATCTCCTCCTAAAAACGGTCGATCTATGAAATGTATGATGCGTATATTGATGGATCTGTAGGGGCGGGTTTATGCTAAGAATTCCTGCTCTTTACTACCAAGTCCGAACAAATCCGCCCTCCCCCACTTTATCGATCGACAGTTGAGACGATCTGCTTAGGAGGATGTTGAGGCTTAGATGTTTGCAAACGTTCGCTACAATCGCGAATCAAAGTTGCAACTAAACCTGTCCAACCCGTTTGATGATTTGCTCCCAAACCAGCACCGTTATCGCCATTAAAATGTTCGTAAAATAGCAATAAATTGCGCCAGTTAGGGTTGGTTTGAAATAGACGATTGCCGCCATGCACTGGGCGATTTCCGGCAGCATTTTGCTCGAAAATGCCGATCGATCGGTACGATAGTTCGGTGGCTACTTCTGCTAGTGTCAGCCATTGTCCCGATCCGGTGGGACATTCGACTATGAATTCATCGCCGAGATAAGTGTGAAACTTTTGGAGCGATTCAATTATCAAAAAATTCATCGGCAACCAAATTGGCCCCCGCCAGTTGGAATTGCCCCCAAACATGCCTGTGGTCGATTCGGCGGGTTCGTAGGCAATGGTATGTAGTTGTCCCCCTTCAGCGAACGTGTAGGGCTGTTGGGCATGAATTTTTGAGAGCGATCGCACTCCATAAGGGCTGAGGAACTCGGTTTCATCTAGCAATCGGTGGATGATATATGGGAGTCGATCGATCGGATTGACGATCGCCAGCAATCGCCTTGCCTGAGTTCCTGGTGTTGATAACGCCGCCAGATTGCGTTGTAAGTTGGGGCGATTGGCGATAAACCACTCAAAGCGACGTTTGAAATCAGGTAATCGGTCTAAGGTAGACGATTCTAAAATTCCGGTGGCAAATAATGGCACTAGTCCAACCATCGATCGAACTTTCAGATGGTGATGGCGACCGTCAGGTAAGTGCAACACGTCATAAAAAAACCGATCTTCTTCATCCCACAACGGCACATGCTGCTCGCCGACATGATTCATGGCATCGGCAATATACAAAAAATGCTCGAAAAACTTGCTGGCAATATCTTCATAGGTGGGATTGGTTTTGGTTAGCTCTAAGGCAATCTCTAACATATTCAGACAATACATTCCCATCCAACTAGTAGCGTCAGATTGTTCGAGATATCCACCTGTCGGCAGTGCCGCACTGCGATCGAAGATGCCAATATTATCTAATCCTAAAAACCCACCTTGAAAAATGTTGTTGCCGTTGTGGTCTTTCTGATTCACCCACCAGGTAAAGTTGAGCAATAACTTCTGAAATACGCGCTCTAGAAATTGTGGGTCGCTGCGTCCGTATACCTCCTGTTCGATCTGGTAGACGCGCCAAGTCGCCCAAGCATGAACGGGCGGATTGACATCGCCAAAATGCCACTCGTAGGCGGGAATCTGCCCATTTGGGTGCATATACCATTCGCGTGTCAGCCGCTCCAATTGTCGTTTGGCAAAGTCAGGATCGATCGTCGCTAGCGGCAGGCAGTGAAACGCCAGATCCCAGGCGGCGAACCAGGGAAATTCCCACTTATCGGGCATTGAAATAATGTCATCGTTAAATAGATGAATCCAAGCCGAATTGCGCGGATTGTCACGCTGTGGTGGCGGTTGTGTCGGATCGCCCTGGAGCCAATCTTCAACTACGTAATGATAGTACTGTTTCGTCCACAGCAGTCCGGCAAACGCCTGTCGTTGAATCAGCCGTGCATCGTCTGAGAGCCGATTGGGCGTGATGCGCTGATAGAATTCATCCGCTTCTTGCTGCCGAAGTGCAAATATATCTGCAAATTCGGCGAAGGGTGCGGCTAAATCGGCACGATTCGTTAGACGTAACTGGATTGTTTGCGATTGGTGGGCATCCAGCGTCAGTTCGTAATCGGCGGCGGCTTTGGTGCCGAGCTGTTGAGGATTTATGGCTTCGGTGCGCCCATGCACGATGTAGTCGTTAATGCCATCTTTGACGTAGGGCGATGAGTTGTGAGTACCGAATAATCGCTCGTAATTAGTCTCATTTTCGGTAAATAATAGTGTTGTAGACTGGCAATAGAGATAGCGATCGCCCAAAGTAGGATGGTTGGCAGCGATGACACTATGCGAGTCACTACTGTCGCGTTGCTGTAACTGCGGTTTGGGACTATGGAAATCCCACGACCAACTATTCCGAAACCAGAGTGTTGGCAATAACCTCAGCTTACTCTGTTCCGTGCCACGATTGATGGCGGTAATCTGAATCAGCATGTCTTCGTCCGTGGCTTTGGCATACTCAATATAGATGTCAAAATAGCGATCGTCATCAAACACACCAGTATCTGCTAACTCAAACTCTGGCTCATGATAACCCCGACGTTGATTCTCCTCCACGAGTTGAGTATAGGGAAAAGCGGCATGTGGATACTTGTAGAGATACTTCATATAGGCATGGCTGGGAGTGTTGTCGAGATAGAAGTAGTACTCCTTGACATCCTCGCCGTGATTGCCTTCAGGGCCAGTCAGCCCAAATAGCCGCTCCTTGAGAATTGGATCTTCGCCATTCCACAATGCGATCGCAAAACACAACCGTTGATGATTGTCAGAAATGCCAGCAATCCCATCTTCACCCCACCGATACGCCCGCGATCGCGCCTGCTCGTGCGGAAAATGCTCCCACGCCGCACCATCGGCACTATAATCTTCCCGAACAGTGCCCCACTGACGTTCGCTCAAATACGGCCCCCATCTGCGCCAATAAGCTTGGCGATCGCGATCTGCTGTCAGTCGGTTCTCTTCTGCGGTCATGATTAGGGATTAGGCTTTAGGAATTAGGAATTAGGCTTTAGGAATTAGGCTGACCAAGATTCGCGAAAATCAGCGTAGAGCGTCAGTCCACCATCGATATACAGTGTTTGCCCGGTGATATATGCGGCTTCATCTGAAGCCAGAAATGCCACAGCCGCCGCCATCTCTTCAGACGTGCCAGCCCGCCCCATTGGAATATGGCTCTCGACAACAGCTTTTTTGGCTGGGTTTTCGATCCAGTCTTGATTGATTGGTGTCACGGTCGCACCAGGCGCGATCGCATTGACGCGAATCTGACGATCGGCATATTCTAATGCCAGCGTTTTGGTTAGATTCCCCATTCCACCTTTACTAATCGAGTAGCTCAAATATGTAGGACGCGGAATAATTTCATGAACGCTAGAGATATTGATAATACTGCCAGATTGCTTTCGTGATAATAGATGTTTAATTGTTTCCCGCGCACACAGAAATGCCCCCCGAAGATTGACATCCAAAACTCGATCGAATTCAGCGGCGGATAGCTCATGTGATGGACATTCGGTTTGAATTCCCGCATTATTAACCAGAATATCTAGACCGCCAAATCGATCGATTACCGTATTAATGAGCGCGATAACCTCATCTTCTTTAGATACATCACCCTGGACGATTAGCGATTTTACGCCACAATCTTCGACTTGCCCACAAGCTTTTTCCATCGCCTGTTCTTCAGTCTCTGCGGCTTCTTCGGCACTTTTACGGTAGTTGATGGCAATATTGCAACCTTCTTGAGCGAGTCGAATAGCGATCGCTTGGCCGATCCCCGAACTCGCTCCAGTAATTAGGACATTTTTTCCAGTTAATCCTTTCATATTTAAACCATCACGATTGCTCAAATTCCTAGCCAACTATCTTTAGTATCAAACACAAATATGACGCAATAGTGACAGCCTAGAAGTTTGCTCTGAGGATGTCACATATTATCAATGTCGTGCAGCCTATGTAACAAGCCTGTAATAGCTGCTATTCCTCATGCAGAAGCAATCGGCTTAAATTACAAAACCTTCAGCGTGGATTTGTGGTGGAGGTTGATACGGCAAACTCCGACGGCACGATCGGCACTCCGCGCTGTCGAGCATAAACTTTGGTAAAAACTGCGCCTGAAAACAGAACTTGTGCGGCGTAAAAAATCCAGGTAATTATAATCAGAAAAGAGCCTGCAACACCATAACCAGAGCCAATATTTGCCATGCTCAAAAATACGCCAAATAATGCTTGTCCTGCTATGAAAAGTAGCGCGGCGATCGTTGCGCCCATCAAAGTATTGCGCCAGTGAATTTCTATATCTGGCAAGATCGTATACATCGCAGCGAAGACCATAATAATTAAATTAAAGGAGATGAGCCAGCGCAGCATTAGCCAGAGGCTGCCTAATCCAGGCAACCAACGATCGAGCGTACTGACAATAACTGCAAGTAAACTATTAGAAATCGCCGCAACTAACAGCAAAAACACGATCGCCAAAATCATCGTAAAAGACAATAGCCGTTTGCGGAGAAAGTGAGCGATCTGTCTTCCTGGAGCTGGCTGGACTTCCCAAATTCGATCGAGAGCCTGCTGAATTTGGGCAAAGATACTAGATGCACCAACGACGAAGAAGCCTAAATTCATCGCCAGTTGTAATGG
>NZ_JBGSQZ010000021.1:0-30221 GCF_041737865.1 Chamaesiphon sp. | reverse complement strand
TAGCTACTGAACCTATTAAATATTTTACAGCTCCTGAAAATAGGGATTTAGGTATTGTTAAATCTATCCGAAAGCCATTCAAGAAATTGATTATCGATCCCTTCCCAGATCGAGTGAACAGGGAAGGGTCATTCTTTTTTGGTAACTGTTCAAGGGGGGTACGAAGTCAATGGGTTTGAGCCATCACTGAGGCGGAAAAATGGCTAATAAGCACCAAATAATGTCTTGAGATCGCTTGAAACCTGCATTCTCTGATTACCTCATGAACAGTTACCTTTTTTGAGCCATCCGCTCAACCCTGCTTGACAACTGCACTTGCGCCTTAACTTGTCACGAATCGGGTCTCCCGCCCAGTTGTCAAAAAAGGTGAGACAAGACAGGGGAAACCCCTGCTCCCGCACTTTTCGCTACGCGGACTAGATAATCAGTACAGCTTTAGGCGGACTTCGCATCATGAGCCACGATTTCAATCGTTGGCGGGATTAGAACGGAGCTGTATCGTTGGCTTTGTCAGATTGCAACTGTTGTCAACTGTCGAAGCCGATCTCAGTTGAGGTGCCTCAAATCTATTTGCCGAGTAATTTAACGACCCCAATCCCGCCAAAATATAGAGCTAAAACTGCACCTGCTAATAAACTTTGAGTGAGCGGATCTGTAGAAGGTGTAACGACTGCACCAACGACCATCGAGCCTACTACCACACTCTTCCAACCAGATAGCATCAACTCAGAAGAGAGAATACCCAGTAGGGATAATATAATCTGGACGACAGGTAGTTCAAATAATAATCCTGTCGCAAATAATAAAACTAGCACAAACTCAAAATAGCGATCGATCGACCAAGCTTGTTCGACGACATTTTCGCCATAACCAATTAAAAAATTGAGCGCGGCGGGAATCAGTGCATAGTAAGCAAAGGCGATCCCCGCCACAAATAGCACCGACGAACCAACCACCACTGGCAACACCAACTGTCGTTCGCGCCGCGTCAAGCCTGGAATCACAAATTGGATGATTTGATAGAGGACTACCGGACTGGCAACGAGTAGGCCGCAATAACCAGCTACTTTCACCGAGACAAAAAAGTATTCGCCTGGAGCCAGTTGGAGAAATTTGATGCCAATGGCTGGAATTTCTAGCACTTGGACGATCTGTTTGGCATAGACAAAACAGCCCGTGGCTCCGAGCGCGACCGCAATTATCGCGTAGAAAATCCGCTGGCGCAACTCTTCCAAATGGTCGAAAAAAGACATTTCCATGTCGGACTGGAGTTCGTCATTACTACCAGCCAGATCGGGATCGGGCGACCATAGTGCAGTACTCAGTTCGCGATCGGACTGAAGATCGGTATTTACTTCTGAAGTCATCGAAAGAACTTGTTGCTGTTTCCTCTAATTATAGGAGAAGTGTAAGAGTTATAACGATCCTCGCCGAGTTGACAGCAGCTTTGACACTACCATGTTCGATCTAGGCTGAAAAATACTCAGTAGTTTCAGCCTAGAGCCATCGAAACTACTCATCGCCTGAGTCAGATCGCAGATGACCAGAATATTAATTTTAGGTGGCTATTAATTGCCGATTACTGTTCATAGGTAACGTTTTCAATCTACT
Source organism: Chamaesiphon sp. (assembly GCF_041737865.1). Classification (NCBI taxonomy): domain Bacteria; kingdom Bacillati; phylum Cyanobacteriota; class Cyanophyceae; order Gomontiellales; family Chamaesiphonaceae; genus Chamaesiphon; species Chamaesiphon sp. The sequence continues at coordinate 28,610 of NZ_JBGSQZ010000021.1, read as the reverse complement.
TCTAGACCGATTTGGGGATCGCCACCTTTGCGTATTGGGTGTGCGATCGATGATAATTAAGGATCGTTAACCAAATCTCCTGTATAGCCCGGTGAATAACCTGAGTACTGTCTCCGATACCAAGCGTAATTTCTACTCCAAACATACCCGCCCAATTAATTCGATTTATCGGCGGGTAGTAGAAGAATTAATGGTAGAAATGCACTTGCTTTCTACTAATGTTGATTTTGCCTACGATCCAATTTACGCATTGGGTGTAGTTAGTAGCTTCGACAGGTTTATGGCAAGCTATCGCCCCGAAACTGATAAACAATCGATCTTTGTCGCTCTGTGTGAATCAATGGGTGGCAATGCCGAGCAGTCCCGCAAAGATGCTGCTGAAGTTCAAGAATTTGCCCGCACTATGCAGGAGCAAGATATTGTTAATTGGCTGGCTCATCCGACTACTGATGGGAGCGGGGCACAATTAGCCAGTGCAATAGGCTCGATCGTCAGTAACCCTAAATTTAAATATAGTCGCTTATTTGGGATCGGTTTATTTACGATCCTCGAACAAGCTGCACCAGAGCTACTCAAAGATGAGAAAAAACGCCAAGATGCGATCTTGCAAATTGGTGAAGCGATGCACCTACCAACAGAAAAAGTGCAAAAAGATCTAGATACCTATCGTAGCAATTTGGATAAACTCGTCCAAATGGAAGCGGTAATGTCCGACTTGGCAGAAGCCGAGCGCAAAAAACGTGAAAAACGGGCACAGGAGAAAGTAGCCGCTGCTACTCCTGCGGCTACTGCTCCTAGTGAATCCCAGGGATAGGGGATCGGGGATCGGGAAGAGTCTTAATTCATTCCTGATGTCCTTAATCAATTAGGAATCTCATCCCTATTTGCGGATCGATGCCATCAGTGGTAACACGAGATCTGCTAATTCTGACTGATTGACAATCAGGCATGGCATGGCATAGCTCCCATAATTTCGACCCACAACCGCAGGGAAAGTCGGTTCAGCTCTCAACGATCGCCACGACCCCCCAGCAGCGTGGACGATCGCCCAGACTGCCGCTAGATCCCAAATTTTGGGTGTTGCTTCCACCCCACCCAAACTCGCTCCAGCCGCAACTGCCAAAAAATTGTAAGTTGCTACCCCTAACATCCGAATTTTACAGGGAAATCCTGGCTGCCAGACCTGGATACTCCGAGCGCACAAACTGAAAAAATGATTGCTACTAGGTCGATCCTCGCTGACGTGAATCGAGCGATTATTTAAATAAGCACCAGTCGGCAGATCCAATCCGGTATCACCCGCCCAATAGCCGTAGAAAGTTTGACTCACAGGCGGAAAATATACATAGCCAAAGACAGGCATTCCCTCATACAGTAACCCGATCGAGATCCCCCAGAGCGGGATCCCGCGTGTAAAATTTGTCGTTCCATCCAGTGGATCGATTACCCACGTCCACCGAGCATCAGTAAACCCATGTTCGTTCTCCTCACTGAGAATGGCATGATCTGGGAACACCTTGAGAATACTCGATCGAATCTCATTATCCGCCCATCGATCGGACTGAGTAACTAAACTTCCATCGGCTTTTTCCAATCCTTGGACGCGCCCAAAGTCTAGCAGCAATTGTGCCCCGACTCTGTCAGCGGTAGTACTGGCAAGATCTAATACTCGATTCCAAAATTCCATCATGATTTGTTAGGGGTTAGGAAATAATGTTTGGTAATAAATGATGCTCGATCGCCTCTTGCCATAATACATATTTATCTAGAAACAACTCAGTCGATCGAGCCAATTCTCCACAAAATTGTGTTCGTTGACGCGCATATTCAGATGTCGATCGGCTAAAATGCGGGAAATGACGATCGTTAACCAGCAAACATTAGAGCCAGTATGTTGCTAATGTAGTGATAGGTAGAGATGCCATAGTAATGGCGTAACTACAATTTAGAATCTTTTGGCGATATATCCAGAGCGATTTCATTGGCGTTGGTAAGAGCCTAACCTGGGGCACAACCGCCGGATCGAGAGCATCGATAGCCCATTACTTATTGGAGTAAATATCAACCATGTCACCTACAGCCAAAAATCCCTTACTAGAGATCGAGCAAGAATACGGACAAAGTATTTGGATGGATAACTTGAGCCGCGATCTGCTCACATCCGGCGAACTCGCCGAACTCGTCACCACCCGTGGCGTATTGGGGATCACTTCCAACCCCGCAATTTTTGAAAAAGCGATCGGTGGTAATGCTATTTATGACACCGAAATTGTCACTGGTATCAAAGCAGGTAAATCCCTCAACGACATTTACGAATCATTAATATTTACAGATATTCGTCACGCCTGTGACATCTTACTCCCCGTCTACGAACAAACCAACGGCATCGATGGCTACGTCAGTATCGAAGTCCCGCCGACAATTGCCGCAGATACCAAAAGTACCATCAGCGAAGCCCGACGGTACCACGGACAGATCGATCGTCCCAACGTGATGATCAAGATTCCTGGCACTCCAGAAGGCTTACCAGCCGTCGAAGAGATGATTAGTGAAGGCATCAGCATCAACGTTACCCTGCTGTTTTCAGTCGCAAGCTACGTAGAGTCAGCTTGGGCATACATCCGTGGCTTAGAAGCCCGCGCCGCCAAAGGCGAAGACATCAGTAATATCTCCTCAGTTGCCAGCTTCTTCTTGAGTCGGATCGACACCAATATCGACGCTAAACTAGACCAGCTACTGAAAGATCTCACTGACACCACCAAAACCGAAAAAATCTCCGCCCTCAAAGGCAAAATCGCGATCGCCAACGCCAAAGTCGCCTATCAAGAATACAAGAAAATCATCGCCACCGATCGCTGGCAACAACTAGCCGCCAAAGGTGCCCGCGTGCAACGCCTACTCTGGGCGAGTACAGGTACCAAAGATCCTAGCTACAGCGATGTCATGTACGTTGATGGACTAGTCGGTGCAGATACCGTCAACACCTTACCACCAAACACGATCGAAGCCTGCGCCGATCATTGCGATCCCGCCAGTCGGCTCGAAGCCGGAGTCGATGAAGCGTACCGCCTCATCGCCAGCCTCAAAGATCCCGACGTCAACATCGATCTCGATAGCGTCATGGACGAACTCCTAATTGATGGGATCGACAAATTTGTCAAACCCTTCGACTCGCTGATGAAATCTTTAGATGGTAAAGTGAAAGCGTTGATGCCAGTATAGATATGAATAGTGAGTAGTGTTGGTGGTTTGGATCGATCGGCGACAGACTGCGAGGCGAAGTGAATTGATAATCAATGTAGATCGATTTCAATAGGAGCCATTTGCACATCTTTAAAGACAATCTCGATCGACTAATCTTCAAAAAGATCGATCGAGAAATTCCCAACTCAGTTTTCCTCAGATCGACCATTACCCTACTAGCAAGCATATCTCCAGACTAAGCACCACATTGTGAATTACCGTCAGACCCACCACGATTCACATAAATCGAACCTTTTGAGGGGGTTTGGGGTTTCCATAACTACAAAACTAATCAGCTAATTCGAGTTCCAAGCATCTGTTACCAAGAAAAATAATGATCGATCTACTCGAAAACCCCTTTCGCCTCGGACTCAGACAAGAGCGCGTCCCCGAACCCCAAATCCTGACCATCTTCGGAGCCTCCGGCGACCTTACCCATCGGAAACTGATCCCCGCATTGTATCAGATGCGACTCGATCGCCGATTACCTCCCGAAATTACGATCGTCGGTGTAGCCCGTCGTGACTGGAGCCACGAATACTTCCGCGAACACTCCAAAAAAGGGATCGAAGAATTCGGCAACGGCATTCAAGACGAAACCGCTTGGTCAGAATTTGCCAAAGGCTTGTATTATTGCTCCGGCGACATCGACAAACCCGAAAGCTACCAAAAACTCAAAGCCTTCCTCAGCGAAATCGATACCGAACGCCGCACCCTCGGCAATCGAGTCTATTACCTCTCCGTCGCCCCCAACTTCTTTCCTGAGGCCATCAAACAGCTAGGGAGTGCTGGATTACTTAGCGATATCCAAAAACATCGCCTGATGATCGAAAAACCGTTTGGTCGCGATCTCCCCTCCGCCCGCGTCCTCAATCGTGTAGTGCGAGAGCATTGTCACGAAAGCCAAGTGTATCGGATCGACCACTACCTGGGCAAAGAAACCGTCCAAAACTTGATGGTGTTGCGATTTGCCAATGCCATCTTTGAACCCCTCTGGAATCGCAATTATATCGATCATATCCAGATCACCGTCGCCGAAACCGTCGGTGTCGAAGATCGGGCGGGATACTACGAATCCGCTGGCGCACTGCGAGACATGATCCAAAACCATTTGATGCAGGTATTTTGTCTCACCGCGATGGAACCGCCCAACTCCCTCGATGCTGACTCGATTCGGACTGAAAAAGTCAAAGTCTTGGAAGCTACCCGCCTCGCTGATGTCAATAATCTTAGTCGATCGGCAATTCGGGGACAATATCAAGCAGGCTGGATGAAAGGCGACCAAGTTCCTGGCTATCGCGAAGAACCAGGTGTCGCTCCCGAATCGGTTACTTCAAGTTTTGTGGCTATGAAATTTATGGTCGATAACTGGCGGTGGAAAGATGTGCCTTTTTATCTGCGAACTGGGAAACGTTTGCCTAAAAAAGTCTCTGAAATCGCCGTACAGTTCAAAGAAGTGCCGTGGTTGATCTTCCAATCAGCTTCCCGTCAAGCCAATCCCAATGTGCTGACAGTACAGATTTATCCGAATGAAGGGATCTCACTTCAATTTGAAGCAAAAATGCCTGGAGCAGATCTCCGCACCCGTACGGAGAATATGGACTTTAACTACCAAGAAGCCTTTGGCGTGAAATCTTCTGATGCTTACGACAGGTTATTGATCGATTGTATGCTCGGCGATCAAACTTTATTTACCCGCTCTGATGAGGTTGAAGAGGCATGGCGGATTGTCACTCCCGCGCTGTCAGATTGGGAAGCTAATACCAATCCCGATTCGGTTTCATTGTATGAAGCGGGTACTTGGGGGCCACTAGCCGCTGAGGATCTGATCAACGATGATGGCAGGAAGTGGCATCGCTCTTAAATTAGATGGTAGTGAGTAGGGGGTAGAGGGTAGGCGTGGATCGATCGAGGAAATATAGACATCCTCAAAACTTAAATCCCCCCGACCCTCTAACCTCTACCCTCTACCCTCTACCCTCTACCCTCTACCCTCTACCCCCCCTAACAGATGAGTACCCAATCTCCGCCAATTGTCTCATTGCGCGCGCCGAAGGATGTTTCGGTCGCCGATATCGAACATGAATTAGGGCAAATCTGGAAAGATTATCAACCAGAGAATCAGACTCAAGATGCGATCGTCGCTACACAGGCTACTACATTCACCCTGATGGTGTATGAGCCAGAGCCAACCCAGCACATGTTATCAGTATTGGGATTTTACAATGGGCCGATCGATGGGATCTTTGGTCCCGCGCAAGTCAAAGCGATTAGAGCCGCTCAATTAGCCTATCGGCTAGCAGTGACTGGTAAACTCGATCGCGAGACAATGAGCAAAATACAAGCTGCTTATCACAAAAAGATTGCCACCACTCAAGATACACACTCCCTTGCCGTCGAAAAAGATGTCGATAATCGCGGCTATGTAGTCACCGATGCGATCGCTAATACCAATCCTCGGCGAATTGTCACCCTCTGTCCGGTAATAAGTGAAGATACTGGCGTTACCGCCCAGGTGTCCGTCTATTGCCCCATGAAGAAGCAATACCTACACACCCTCGTTGGCAGCGAATACGTCACCTTACGCGCTACTCCAGATGCCTTAGAGCGCAATGGTGAGAGCATCGCCAATCTCGCCGTACCTGAATTCCCCCAATTCTTGTGGTGGAAAGATGCCCCCACACCCACAAAGCCCCTCTTTCTTCAGCTAGCAGCACGGGCGCATTCGGTAATTTTTGACTCTGCTGAGTTTGAGACCAGCGAAGCTGAATTATTGCAGCTGCATGAGATACTCAATCGCGGTACTCCCGTGATCGACCTCAACTGGCGCAGGATTGGGGGCTGGCAAGAACTCACCGCTGAAGCTTTCGACCCTCCTGCTAGACGCAAAGATATCACGGAGATCGATCGAGTGGATGTCAATTATGAAGCAGGCAATCCCGCTCAAGCCTTGATGTTCCTCGGTTGGCTCTCCAGCCGTCTCCAATGGCAACCCGTCAGCTACAAACATACTGGTGGCGATTATGACCTCCGCGAGGTGGATTTTGTCGCTCCCGACGGACGCAAAATCCATACCGAATTAGCAGGGATGCCAACAGCCAACATTGGTGAGATCCCTGGCGATCTGATGGGTGTGAGGCTCAACTCCACCAATCCCAAGGCCAACTGTATCACCGTCCTCTGTTCGGAAGTAGCTGGCTGTATGCAGATGGAAATGCGCGGCGGTACCCAAACCGCACGGGTAGAGGAAGTATCTTCCCTCTCCGAACGTAGTGCTGAAGATCTACTTGCTGAGTATCTCCAGCGGTGGGGACGTGATTTACTCTACGAGCAAACGATGACGGTAGTGGCTCAAATCTTGAGTAAAGTCGGATAATCCACAAAGATTGTAGGTTGGGTAGAGCGAAAGCGAAACCCAACTATCTCACCAATATCTCGAAAATGTTAGATTTTATGCTTCAAATTTGAGTTCTCACCATTGAAATAACAGTGTCAAATAACTCAGACAAGTATTTTGGTATATACTATAAATGCGGTTTGAGTGGGACGATAATAAAGCTGAGTCCAATGCTGTGAAACATGGCATCACCTTTGAGGAAGCAGTAACAGTTTTCGCCGATCCCGATCTCCTATTTACACAAGACACCCAGCATTCGCAGGGCGAAGAAAGAGAGTGGGCGATGGGAGTAACGGAAAGTGGCTTGCTTGTTGTGGTTGTCTTTACGATCCGGGGTGAGCAAATTAGAATTATTAGTGCCAGAATAGCTACAAAGAAGGAGCAGCAGAGCTATGAATCAGGAATCTGAGTTTCCGTTTGAGAGAGCAAGACGAGTTACGCCAGCAGAAAATCAAGAATTCAGAGCTGCGATTGTCGAACAGTTTGGGATCGATCTCAAAAAGCGTGGTCGCCCAGTCAAAGAAGAAGATAAGTATGCGCCGATTTCTATCCGACTTCACCCTAAGATTTTAGTCTGGGCGAAAGAAGAAGCAAAGCAACGAGGCATTGGTTATCAAACAGTAATTAATGAAGTCCTGTTGTCTCAAATTAGCTAAAACTAGCACATCACGAGTAAAAATAATGTCTGTTATCGCTCAAACCTTGAGTAAAGTGTGTGATTTAATTGCACAAGATCTTCGAGAAATAGGATGGGATCTACCTACTGCCTAGAACCAAAACCAACTGAAATTACTAATTTTCCATGTTAGATATCCGCGCTCAAATCGCTTCTGAATTAGAATTAAACCCCAATATCTTGCAAAATGTTCTAGATTTATTTGCTGAAGGAGCGACGATTCCATTTATTGCTAGGTATCGGAAAGAGCGCACGGATGAGATGAATGAAATCGTGTTGCGGGAACTTGAAGAACGATTTACATATCTAACAGAACTATCAGCGCGAAAAGAGAGTATCCTAAGTTCGATCGAGTCTCAAGACAAGTTAACGCCAGAATTACGCGCTAAAATTGAGGGCTGTTTATTAAAGACTGAATTAGAAGATTTATATCTACCCTACAAACCCAAGCGGCGCACTAGAGCGACAATTGCCAGAGAAAAAGGCTTAGAACCGCTAGCTGAATTGATTCGCTCTTTGAATAATGCCAGTGCTAAACCTGTAGAATTAGAGTCCGAAGCCGCTAAATATATTGACGAAGAGAAAGGTGTCAAGGCAGCCGCTGAAGCTCTTGCTGGTGCTTCAGATATTATCGCTGAATCGATTGCTGACAAAGCTAATTTACGGGCTTATATTCGTGAATATATTCAGTCAGAAGGTCAGTTTAAATCTAAGATTAAAGATGATGTGGCTGAAGGCTCGACTAAATTTGAGATGTACCGGAAATATACGGCACCTGTCAGTAAAGTTGCGCCACATAATTTACTAGCCCTATTTCGCGGCGAAACAGAGAAAGTTCTCAGCCTAGAATTAGAATTTAGTGAAGATGATATTTGTGAATATTTAGCTACTCAAGAGATAAAGACTAAAATACCTGCAATTCGAGAATTTTATCGATCGATGCTCAAAGATGCCTTCAATCGGTTGATGAAGACATCATTAGTAAATGAAGTCCGATCTGAGTGTAAATCACAGGCAGATATCGGCTCAATTTCTAACTTTGAAACCAATCTCCGCGAATTATTATTATCTGCTCCAGCAGGGATGAAACCAACACTCGCGATCGATCCTGGCTTCCGCAGTGGTTGTAAAGTTGCGGTATTATCAGAGACAGGTAAATATCTGGCTTATGAGGCAGTTTTCCCACATCAAGCAGCAAATCAACGCCAGCAAGCTGCCAATACAGTTAGGCAGTTTATTAAAAAATATAACATTCAATTAATCGCGATCGGTAATGGCACCGCTGGACGTGAAACTGACCAATTTGTCATCGAACTTTTGGCAGATCTCGAACCAAAACCGATAAAAGTAATGGTCAATGAATCGGGTGCATCGATTTATTCAGCTAGCGATGTCGCGATCTCAGAATTTCCCGATCTGGATATCACCGTACGCGGCGCAATTAGTATCGGACGTCGCTTACAAGATCCCTTAGCCGAACTGGTAAAAATAGATCCCAAATCGATCGGTGTCGGTCAATATCAGCATGATGTAGACCAAAAGTTACTCAGAAAAAAACTCGATGATACCGTCGAAAGTTGCGTGAACTTTGTCGGCGTAGATCTTAATACTGCATCGAAAGAACTCCTGACTTTCGTATCTGGTTTAACTCCCACAATTGCTAACAATATCATCGCCTATCGGAACGAGCATGGAGCTTTTAAAAACCGCAAGCAACTGCTCAAAGTTGCCAAATTAGGGCCGAAAGCCTACGAACAGGCGGCTGGCTTCCTCCGCATCCGCGATGGCGAGAATCCGCTGGACAATACTGCCGTCCATCCCGAACGCTACAGTATCCTAGCAGCGATCGCCAAAGATGTCAGTATTCCCCTCACTGAGCCAACTAAATTAGGTTCGCAGCTCAAACAAGTAGATCTGAAAAAGTATATTACCGACTCGATTGGCGAACCCACCCTGCGCGATATCATTGGCGAACTCGAAAAACCTGGACGCGACCCCCGCGCCGAGTTCAAATATGCCACCTTTAAGGCAGGTATTCAAGAAATCACAGATTTAGTCGTCGGGATGGAATTGGAAGGCACCGTGACTAATGTAGCTGCCTTTGGTGCCTTTGTAGACATCGGTGTACATCAAGATGGATTGGTGCATATTTCCCAGTTATCAGACAACTTTGTCAGCGATCCCAATCAGGTGGTAAAGGTGGGACAAGTAGTGAAGGTGCGGGTGTTAGAAGTAAACGCCCAACTCAAACGGGTCAGCTTATCGATGAAAGCTGGTGCGACAAATACAGGCGGTGTCAACGACAATCGACCATCTCAAAAACCAGTAGAGCGAACTAATAAGCCTCAACCAGCCTCAAGTCGATCGCCACAACCGTCAACTAAAGTTCAGCCAACGCCTGAATCGAGTCAGTCAGCTACACTTGCAGATTTGCAACGTAAGTTTGGCAAGAAAAATTGAGGCGACAAATCCTCATAAATCCTAGCAAAGTGGCTCAGAATAACCTGTGTTTCCCCGCACTCAAAAAATCGCGCTAAGCTAGAATAGATTAAGGTCGTTACCCCTGACCCTGCATCGTTCCACCTTCTGCTAATTGGCATATTTCACCCATGCTGCGAATCATCACTCAGCAGACTGAAGCGCAACAAGAGTTGCAGCGAATCAGTGCCCGTACCCACGACGATGCGATCGTCCACAAAGAAGCCACTGTCAACGAAATTGTGCAAACAGTGCGACGACAGGGTGATAAGGCTTTAATCCATTATACGGCTGAGTTTGACGGTCAAAGCTTGACAGTCGATCGGTTGCGGGTCAGTGGTGCCGAATTAGATGCTGCTTATCAACAGGTATCTAAAGAATTGCTCAAAGCGATCGAACTTGCCGCCCAAAATATCGAAGCTTTTCACCGTCAGCGGGTGCCCAAATCTTGGGTAACATTTGGCGAAGATGATGTCGTACTGGGCAAACGCTACAATCCCGTCGATCGAGCAGGTATCTATGTGCCTGGAGGACGCGCTTGCTACCCCAGCACGGTACTGATGAATGCTATTCCAGCCAAAGTTGCTGGCGTGCCCCAGATCGCCATGGTGACACCTCCAGGCGCAGACAAAAACCTCAATCCAGCCGTACTCGTTGCCGCTCAAGTAGCCGGAATCGAAGAGATCTATCGGGTCGGTGGTGCCCAGTCGATCGCGGCTTTAGCTTATGGTACGGATACAATTGCCAAAGTGGACGTGATTACTGGCCCTGGTAATATCTACGTTACCCTCGCCAAAAAGCTGGTGTATGGCACCGTCGGCATCGACTCACTCGCGGGACCATCAGAAGTCCTCATTATCGCCGATCGACATGCTAATCCAATTCACGTCGCAGCGGATCTATTAGCCCAAGCCGAACACGATCCGATGGCGGCAGCGATTTTAATCACTACAGACGCTCAACTGGCTACAGCAGTTCAAGCTGCGGTCGAAAGCCAACTCCAGAATCATCCCCGCCGGACGCTAACAGAAAAATCGATCGCCCATTATGGACTGATCGTAGTTGTTGAGAGTCTAGAAGCTGCTGTCCAACTCTCCGACAGGTTCGCCCCCGAACACCTAGAACTAAACACTAACGACCCGTGGGCACTGGTCAATCTGATCCGTCACGCTGGGGCGATTTTCATTGGTGATTGCACTCCAGAAGCGATCGGCGATTATCTCGCTGGCCCCAATCATACGCTCCCTACCTCCGGCGCAGCTCGTTATGCTTCGGCACTGGGTGTCGAGACATTTATGAAGCACTCTAGCCTGATCCAATACTCGCCCACAGCTCTGAGCAAAGTTGGTAGTGCCATCGATGCGCTCACCAAAGCGGAAGGGCTGTTTTCCCACGGAGAGTCAGTCAGATTGCGATTGAACGATGGTTCGACCGAGCGACTACGTTAGACCGCTCGGTCGAACCATCGATCCAGCCCTCACTTGAGCAAGTCGATCGCAAGTACTCCCTTCCCACCCAATAAATAGACATTCACCATTCACCCTTACCCTAGATGTCTCATTGGTCACAGGTCAGGGAGTAGGTAACAAAGACAACTGCCACCCATACTGTGACTAGATCTCAGGTAAGTCTAACTTAGGTTGGATCGATCGCTTAATAGGTGCAGGTTTTGGTATACTTGCCTCACTCCGTACTGCACCTCGGTCATCAGGTTCCAGTGGATTGCGGTAGGGTCTTTTGTCTCCATCACCTAGAGGTTTACTACCACCTTTGCGCGGCAGTTTAGCCCGTAATGGGGCAACAAATTTGGCACTGCGGATCTCCAAATTGTTATCCACTCTCACCACATCAAAATCCCAAAAATTACCGACTAGCTTTTCAGCGAGATCGCCCACCAATCGGATCTTAAAATAGCGTTCTTCTTCAGTTTTTTTCTTAGGTGCCTGGCGAATTTTTACAAAGATCTCTTTAGTCTCCCGCGACTGGTAGATGACCTCACCACGAATGGAAAAATAACTATTGGGGATCTCCAGATTTTCGATCGTCGGAATCGGCGAAACGTTTGCTGGTGACTCAATCTCCTGGGATTCAGGCGATCGATCGAGTGGCTCGATAACTAGTTGTGGCTCCCATACACCCATGATTTGGGCGTGGAGTTTATTATCTTCCTTGCGAATGCGGGGATAGACTACCCACAAATGAGATTGTGCTAAATCGAGGTGATTTTTGATCAGACTCATGATCCGACCGAGAATGACAGCATCAATCTCGGCTCCATCATCAGCCAACATCGTCCCCTGATTGAATTCCTCGATCGAGGGTACATACTTACCTAAAATCAATCCGATTGCTCGATACTGAAGTGGTTCGCTAGCTGGCGGAATTGGTGTATTCCCCGTCAGTTGCAGCATCGGGGGTAGCGGTGGATAATCTGCTGGATCTGGTCTTTTGGGTCGTTTAACAGGCTTGGCGGGTCTAGTTGCAGCCTGTGGATGCGATGGGGGCTGATTGATGGGGAATTGCGCAGAACTCATAGAAAATTCCTTCGGACGGAGTCAAATTTTTCGATCTCCCTCTCATGGTAAGCGGGATATTCGAGACAAAATTGTGGATACTGAACTAACTGGGCAGATTGGGCACTTTAAATGTGAGACTCCTAACTAAGGATCGTTCCCACATCCAGCTCTCAAACTACTATGTAAGCGATGCGATCGCTCTAAATGATTTTAGTTACATTCAGTTGCATAATTATTGATGCCAGCCTATTCTAGCAATTTCTGGTCAAATCCTCACTATGATGCGGCTGATTTTTCGGATTTTGAGGATTGCGCTGCTGGTGCGAACCGTTCCGCGCTCCCAACTCTTAACGAAGAACAGAAGCTATGGCTTCGGGGTTGAAACCCCCACCCTAACAACCCAATTATCAAGTATCAATTAATTTAAATCCTAACTCCCATGAACTTTCAATCTGTCGTCGCCACCCTCAATCAGTTCTGGAGCGCACAAGGCTGCGCGATCGTTCAATCATACGACACCGAAAAAGGTGCCGCTACCAAGAGCCATCATACCTTCTTGCGATCGATCGGCCCCGAACCTTGGTCGGTAGCTTATATCGAACCCTGTCGTCGTCCAGGCGATGGTCGCTACGGTCAAAATCCCAACCGTTATCAACATTACTATCAATATCAAGTCCTGATCAAACCCTCTCCAGATAATATCCAGGACATCTATCTAGACTCCCTCCGCGCCGTAGGTATCAAACCAGAAGACCATGATATCCGGTTTGTGGAAGACAACTGGGAAGATGCAGCAATGGGTGCCTGGGGCGTGGGTTGGGAAGTGTGGCTAGATGGGATGGAAGTCACTCAATTTACCTACTTCCAGCAGTGTGGCGGGGTCGATTGTCGTCCAGTGTCGATCGAGATTACCTATGGCTTGGAACGGTTGTGTATGTATCTTCAGGGCGTGGACTCGATCGCCAAAATCTTGTGGAATGATACACTCACCTATGCCGATATCTATCTCCAATCCGAAATCGAGCAATCCACCTACAATTTTGAAGCATCCAATCCTGAATTATTGTTTACCCTATTCGATCTCTATCAACAGGAAGCTGAACAATTAATTGCTAGAGGATTAGTGATGCCGAGTTTAGATTATGTCCTCAAATGCTCTCATACTTTCAATATGCTCGATGCGCGGGGCGTTATTTCTGTTACCGAGCGGACGCGATATATCGGGAAAGTGCGTGGATTAGCCAGACAAGTTGCCCATCTCTATCTGGCACAACGCGAAAAATTAGGATTTCCCCTGCTGTCTAAATCCGCTGTTGTGGTCTAATAACCAACAACTAATACATCCTTAAAGCTGCCGAAACCTACTCCCTGACCTGTGACCAATGAGACATCTAGGGTAGGGGGTGAATGGTGAATGGTGGATAGTGATATCTATTTCTTGAGTGGGAATGGAGTAGCCGGTGGATTGGGCGGGTGCCCCGCCCGTGACGCAGTGCTCACCCTACGATGGTTGGGTTTCGCTATCAACTATCAACTATCAACTAACTTAGTCTTCATGGTCGTCGAAAGGATCGGAAAGTTGTTTCGCTGGAGGGCCGAAAGAAATATATAAGCCATAGGCAGTGGTGAGGATCACCGCTGCGCCCAACGTAATGCTAAGAACTGTTGCAGATTCCATGGTTAATTTAATCTAAGGATGTTGCTTCTCTTACAATATTAATGAATTTTACAAAAATTTACCAAAAAATCTAGCGATCGATAGATATCATTCCTAAATCTACTTTTAGATCGGTACCGCCAACACATCGCGGCTCCCATTAAAAATAGAACGGGAGCGGCAGTCGAAAACTGGAATTTTCTTTGGTACACTGAGGATGTGGAATATTTCCACCCCACAGACAGAGTATCCACATAACATCATCGGGGACACATGGCACAACGCACTAAATTAGGGGATCTGCTCAGACCTCTCAACGCTGAATATGGTAAAGTCGTTCCTGGTTGGGGAACTACCCCAGTCATGGGCGTATTTATGGTATTGTTTGCGGTCTTTTTATTGATCATCCTCCAAATCTACAATAACTCTCTGGTTCTTGATAGTTTCTCTGTTGACTGGAGTGGTGGCGGACAATAGGATCGATCGTGACTGGAGATTGGGATGGGTAAATACAGGCGACTTTTGCTCATGTTTCCCAAACGTGAAGATCGAGAGATTGACTCTAACCCATACCCGATCGAGAGCCACTACATGATAAATATCTGTAAATTTGGATACAATGACGGTATTGGACTAAAATTAGACTATCTCAATAATTGTCAGGAGAAAGATTATGAATTTTTTTGGGATCGGCTTACCGGAAACTATCGCGATCGCTGTTGTCGGACTATTGGTATTTGGCCCCAAAAAGTTACCAGAAATCGGCAAGAGTCTCGGCAAAGCACTCAAGGGTTTCCAAGAAGCATCAAATGATTTTCAGTCTGAGTTCAAAAAAGAAGTAGACGCGATCGAAACTGCGGTTAAAACCCCCAGCCAAATCGAATCGACTGAAGCGGTAAATAACAAATCAGATAGCAATATTTAATTACACCTGAATCGGCATTCACCCTAAGTTACGAGCCTTGTTGAGATACTAGCTGAAGCGAGAGGATGTAATTAATGTCTCAAATTTTTCAAGATTTATCAACTCAGCAATTCACCGACATATCAATATTTTCAGGAACGAGTTGGGTTGTCCTAGCGGAGCCTGTTCCACAAGGATCGATTCACTGCCTCAAGATGAAACGAGGTACAATTATTCCAGTACATACTCATCTTGTTGATGAGTATGTATTTGTTGTTTCTGGTAGCCTTAAAACTGGAGATCGGGTGTGTGAACCAGGATGCTTTTGGACGACGCAAAAAGGCACAAGACAAGGAGCACATGAAGCTTTAACAGATGTTGAGTTAATTACGATTAGACTTGGAGCAATGGGTGAGTTTGAAGGAATATAAATTAAATCGATAGTATCTGTTGGCATCAGCGTTAAGTCGATCGAGCCTTTATGAATCGCTAACACAGATATAATAAAAATATCTTCAATACTTCCTCGATCGATGTCCCAAAATATCAATATTTATCTGCCGGATGATACCTTAGCAGAAATCGATAGATTAGCTCCCCAGGGCGATCGTAGTCGCTTTATTATTGAAGCCGTAAAATTCTATATCCACGAATCGAATAAAAGAGCCATGCGCGATCTGTTAAAAGAAGGCGCGATTGTTCGTGCAGAAAGAGATTTAGCTTTAGCTCAAGAATGGTTCGGACTGGATGAAGTATGACCGCTCAAAGAATAATTCAACCAATTCGGGGAGAGATTTATCTGGTCAACTTCGATCCTACGATTGGCTCAGAAATTAATAAAACTCGACCAGCTTTAATCATTCAAAATGATCTAGCAAATGAGAACAGTCCAGTGACAATTATTGCGGCAATTACCTCTAAGTTTGACGATCGCTCATATCCTACCGAAGTGCGGATAGACCCACCAGAAGGTGGACTGAAGACAATCTCGGTTGTTTTGTTGAATCAAATCCGCACGATCGATAGACAGCGTTTAATTAGGCGAATTGGTGCGCTCGGTTCAGGAAAATTGAATGAGGTAGATCGAGCAATTCAAATTAGCCTTGGCTTAATAGATTTATAGTCGCTATTTCTCTACCTGTTAAGCTTGGTAATTTGCTCATTGTCTACTGTCAATTGTAGTGCAACGCAGGTTCCAGACATAATCTATCTGATAAATAATTGCATCTATCTACTTATAATAAAAATACCTTGATTTACTCAATCGATGTCCCAACATATTAACATTCATAGGTAATAAAATGATGACTGTCGAAGATATAGTAAATTCAATAGATCGGTTATCGATCGAAGACCAAGAAAAGTTATTCGAGATAGTTCGCCAGCGACGGATCGAGCAGCAAGAAGCTGAAATTTTAGCTAGCCGTCGCGAGTTAAAAGAGGCGATCGCTGATGGGACAGCAAAAAAGGGTAATGTTCGGGATTTAATTACCGATTTGTTGGGAGATAACGATGCAAGTTGTCTGGAGTAGCGGTTTTAAGCGATCTTTTAAAAAAATAACCAAAAGGAATCCACAGCTCAGAGATCGAATTACTGAAGTATTAATGCTGTTGGCGGAAGATCCTTTTACCCCATCGCTAAAATCTCATAAGTTAACTGGCAATTTAGAGGGTTTATGGTCTTGTTCTGTTGCCTATGATTGTAGAATTATTTTTGAATTTTCAGAGAATAATGATGATTTGGAAGTATTTATTTTAATAATCAATATTGGCAATCACGATGAAGTTTATGGTTAACTTCGATATTTTATCGTGACGATCGAGGGTAAAACGCTAGCATCTTCAGCTAGTCGATCGACAAAATCACCGATACCTTCAGTCCCGATCGATTGTAGGATCGTTAATAAATTACGACTGTCTTTGATTAGCTGAGTAACATCAATCCCGGCATAGACTGGCTGATAATACGGCAATCGTCCGATACCTTCGCCGAGTAATATCACTGCACCGCGCCAGTTACGATTGTGGATATGATAGCAAGCCACGGCAATTTGTAGCACACCTTGATAGAACTTTTTGTCGGGATCGATCGCATCCATCCACAACGCTTCAAGCGTATCATGACAAGCATAATATTCTCCTGCCTTGAATTCTTTAATACCCTGTAACCATTCGGCTGGATAATCATTCATGGTTCAGTTGTGGGCAATAAAAATTAGCAGGACATATTAACAATCGAAACATAAAAATCTTCCAGTCCATTTCAATGGACTTTTACTATTAGCCCACAATTCATTCGCGGGCGGTTGGAGACTAAACACCATATTCCTGATGTTAAATTATCTCGTTCTGTACATGGCAAGGGTAAGGCTTCGCCAGCGCGGAGCGTCTCGTTCCGACGAAAAGAGGCTCCGCCAACACATTGGTTCTACCCAACCTCCAATTTTTACAATTTTTATAATTTCATCCAACCAGTCCCATGATGACCATAATTGCAAACTTGGGGATTGAGTATTTCGGTGAGGATTTCTAGAGATTCTACTAGCCTTGGGCCAGGACGGTTGAAAAAAGCATTACCATCGGTGATGTAGACTCGACCCAATTGTACTGCTTTAAGTTTGCCCCATTGCGGATGCTCCGTTAGCGGTTGTGCTTCGATCCGAGTTCTGTCGAGATCGAAACCACAAGGCATGAAAATAATCGTATCGGGATCGGCTGCAATCAATTCATCCCAACTAATGCGGGGCGAATGCTGTCCGGTAACGCCGCCAATCGGCTTACCGCCAGCGATCTCAACGAGCTCGGGAATCCAGTTTCCCGCCAACATGAGCGGATCTGTCCACTCGATACAAGCAACTTGCGGCGGATTGGCGAGGAGATTTTCGGATTGAGTTTGACAGGTTTTAACTCTGGCTTGAAGAGCTGACACAATCGGTTTCCAGTCTACATTGAGAGTTTCGCCGACTCGTTGAATATCTGCCCAGACATCGGCGATCGTGTCTGGCTGAAGTGAGATAATCTGTGGGTGAGAGTTGGTTAATTTCGCGACGGCGATTTCTACTTCGGGAAAACTCACAGCACAAACATCACATTGATCTTGGGTGATAATGTGAGTCGGTTGTAATTGTGTCAGGACATCGAGATTGATTTCATAGATACTGACTGCTGCTGTGAGTAATTTGTCTACTTCTTTGTGAATCTCACCACTTGGCTGATGGATAGACAGTCGCGCTGAAGTACAGATCGCGCGATCTGTAATTTCGGGCGGATAGTCACATTCATGCGAAATTCCCACCAATCGATCGGTCAATCCCAAACAAGCGATAATCTCAGTAGCACTGGGTAATAGTGACACTAGCCGGAGTGATGCTAATTGGGTCATAAGTTGCGATAAAAGATAGCATTCCAGTAAGATCGACAGTAACTAACATCTGACCTCCCCTATGACTCATTCTACCGATATTCCCACTCTGGTACGCTGGATGGCTGGAGATTTTAGCAATCAAGCTCAAGCATTTGAAAATCCACCATTTTTCGCACATATTCGGGTGTGTATGCGTCCGCTCCCCTACGAGTTGTTGGACGGGGTGGGGTTATTTCTCGAACAGGCTTATGATTTTATGCTCCACAATCCCTATCGGTTGCGAGTATTAAAGTTTGTCGAAGTAAATAATCGGATTGAAATCGAACACTATACGATCGATCCTGAAGCCGAATTTCATGGAGCCGCACGCAAACCCGAACTGTTCCACCAACTCACCCGCGATAAAATTATCAAAATGCCTGGTTGCACGATGATTACTGAGTGGACGGGGAGTACATTTAAGGGCTATGTGGAGCCTGGAAAGGGCTGCAAGATCGCGCGAAATGGCAGAGATACTTATTTGGACAACAGCTTTGAAATCGACCCTCATAAGCTAATTAGCCTCGATCGCGGTCGCGACATCGCCACTGACGAACACGTATGGGGATCGATCGCTGGGCCATTTGAATTCACCCAGACAGCCAGTTTTGCTGATGAAGTACAGCTTAGTAAACAGTTGACAGTTGACAGGTAAAATTTCCTAAAGCCTAAAGCCTAAAACCTAAAACCTAAAACCTATCTTGCGTTACATCCTATTCTACAAACCTTACGGTGTCCTGAGTCAGTTTACGAGTGATGAAGGTAAACAGACATTAAAAGACTATATCCCCGTCGCCGATGTCTATCCCGTCGGGAGATTGGATTGGGATAGTGAAGGTTTAGTGCTGCTGACGGATGATGGGAGATTGCAACATCGACTCAGCGATCCTCAGTATGGACACCCGCGTACCTATTGGGTGCAGGTGGAACGGATTCCCGATGATGTGGCGGTGGAGCGTCTAGCCACTGGGGTGGAGATCCAGAACTATCAGACTAAACCCGCACGAGTAAAATTATTATCAGCCGAACCGCAGCTACCACCACGCGATCCACCAATTCGCGATCGCCAAAGTATCCCCACTGCTTGGCTAGAATTAACCCTAACCGAGGGCAAAAATCGCCAAGTTCGGCGGATGACAGCAGCAGTTGGCTTTCCGACATTGAGATTGATCCGAGTCTCGATCGGGCTACTTTCCCTAGAAGGTTTATCATTAGGATCTTGGCGAGATCTCACTAGTGATGAGGTAAAAGTCTTAAAGCGAAAGTAAACAAGTATCTAAACGATTTCACATCGATCGAGTTGATATTCTGGTAAGAAGATAGTTGATATGCAGATCGTAACACCTCATAAATTCTCAGACTGGCGATCGTTAAAATTGATCGGGCTAATCGCGATCGTGTTTTCACTCCAATCATGTGAAGCACAGCATAAACGTGGAGCAGCCACCCCCGAGCGAATAGTCGAACAATATTTATTAGCTTTAGAAGAACGCAATGAAATTTTAATCCTCCAACTAATGCCAGAAGAATCTCTGGCTGACAAAGAGATTAAAGCTAAAATCGATAAACTTGGCGGACATAAAATCCAAGATCGCCAAATTAACTATACTAAACCTACCCCTACTTTATGGAATGCCAAAATGGGGGGATTTTATATCGATCCTACTGGGGTTCGTAAGAAGTTTGATGATTCGATTGCCGTTGAATATCAAAATAAGGGACAAGTAAAATTGTATCGCGGACGCTGGTATCTATTGCTAGGATCTCGGTAAAATAGTAGTAAGAACAATTCATGAATTGTCCCTACCGATCTAATCCAACTTCCAAAAATCTATTCATTGTTGGTGAATTATCATCGATCCGCCAGACGATCGCGATCTTTGCTAGCTGCTCCACATTTAAACCTCCCACCCGAATAGGTTGATAAACTACTCCATGACGTTGCACTTCTTGAATCGATTCTGGGAGGATCGACACTCCCATATTTGCAGATACTAAACTAACGATCGTTTGCATCTGGATACATTCTTGAACAACTTGAGGACTAAAGCCAGCAGCTTGACAAATAGCAATAATTGGATCGTATAATCCAGGCGCAAGTTCGCGGGGAAAGAGAATAAATGGTTCTACTGCTAATGATGCTAGATCGATATAATCTGCTCCAGCTAAAGGATGATTAATTGGCAAAGCGACAACTAAAGATTCCTGAAAAATCACTTGACAAGCGAGATCTGAAGCGATAATTGGCGGACGAATTAAACCAATATCAATTCTACCTTCACGCAGCCAGATTAACTGCCGATCGGTAGTCAGTTCGTGCAACTCTATTCGGACATTGGGATATCGATAGCGGAACTGTTGAAGCATTAGTGGTAAGATATTATAAGTGGCTGAACCGACAAAGCCGATCGAGATTTGTCCGAGTTCACCCCGACTAGTTTTCCTCCCAATATCGATCGCACGATCGAGTTGTTGAAAGATTTGAGTTACTTCGATCGAGAATGCTTTTCCAGCCGGAGTAAGTGCCACCGATCTTTTAGTTCTGATAAATAATTCAAATCCTAATTCTGCCTCTAGATCTTGAATCTGTTTACTCAATGGTGGTTGAGCAATATGTAATTTTTCGGCTGCTTTGCCAAAGTGCAATTCATTTGCAACCATCCTAAAATAACGTAAGTGACGAAGTTCCATAAATAGAGCTAATATTTACCTGCTTGAAAATCTCAACTAAATCAGATCGATCGGACTATCCATCAGCCGCTCGAATTAAATGGTTTCGTCAACAGCTTTCTGCTTGGGGATCTGCCAATCGGCGAGATTTTCCGTGGCGAAAAACTACCGATTCTTACCATCTACTTGTTGCCGAATCTTTGCTTCAAAAAACCGACGCACAGACAGTTGCACCCATTTATGAACTATTTCTAGAGCATTATCCCACCATCAAAGATTTAGCCGCCGCCAACCTCGATAATATTGCTCAACTGCTCAAACCATTGGGTTTATTTTTTCGTGCTGAACGGTTGCAACAATGCGCCCAAATCATCATCAGGCAATATGAGGGAAAAGTGCCCCAAACCCAAAAACACCTGCTAGGATTGCCAGGAATTGGCGACTATACGGCTCGCGCGATCGGTTCTCAAGCATTTAACCAACCTCTAGCGGTATTGGATGCTAATGTAGCGCGGATTCTCGAACGCTTTTTTGGCTTACAAGGGGAAAGAGTAAAATCTCGATGCAAGATTCTCTGGGGTGCAGCCGATTTAATTGCACCCAAAACTAAAGTAGGCACCTGGAATCTCGCGCTGCTAGACTTTGGAGCATTAACTTGTAAGGCTCAGAATCCAGATTGTGAAAATTGTCCGCTATCATCAAAGTGTAAATGGAATATCGATCGTTGATAAAATTACTATGGCATACAGCAATTTTACCCTGAGTAAAGTCAAAGCTGATTTTGGGATCGTTACAGATGAAACTCAAGATATTTTCGCAGAGACTACGCCGATTCATCCCAGCGATCTGCTTTCGCTAATCCTCAAAGATCAGCTCCCTCTAGCTGGTGCTATTAATACGGAAAAAGCCCGCTCTGAATTAGTAATTATGCCGATTCTGATGGAAGTTCGGCGAATTTTAAATAACAAAATTTCAATCTTTTCTGGTAGTAGTTTTGAAGTCGATCCGACTCAAGGATTGGATGGACGTTGTGACTTTATTTTAAGTCGATCGCTCGAACAATATTATATCGCAAGTCCCGTTCTCACAATCGTCGAAGCGAAAAATGAAAGCATTCCCAGTGGATTGGGACAATGTATCGCCACAATGATTGCAGCCCGTTTATTCAATCAAAGAGAGGGAACACCAACCGATATTTTATATGGAGCTGTTACTACTGGTACCGATTGGAAGTTTCTCAAGCTCGAAGGAAAAACTGCCTTTATCGATCTGAATGATTACTATATAAAAGAACTAGGCAAAATTTTAGGTGTGTTAGTTAGTACGTCAAATCTATGACATTCAGAGCGAAGATCGGGAGCGATACTTTAAAAGTATCACTGCCACTACTAATATATATTGGACAAGCTCAAATATCCTTGTCTATAGTAGGAATATGGGAAGCCCGATCGTTAATTACTGGAATCGATTCAAAATTTTGTAGCAACTAATAAAATATATCATGCCGATCGCGCCGCTGCAATTTACACATCTCAATGGTTTGTTATTGTTTACTACTGCTTTTATCGCTGGTGGATTAAATGCTGTAGCTGGTGGCGGTAGTTTTATCAGCTTTCCAACGCTGATCTTTACGGGTGTATCGCCGATTGTGGCTAATGCTACGAATAATACTGCCCTCTGGGTGGCGAGTTTGGCAAGTGCTGGCGCATACCGTCGGGAGTTGGATGTCGAGCGGCGAACTATGCTAATTTTGAGTATCGTTAGTCTAGTGGGCGGATTGCTCGGCTCGATTTTGTTGCTTTACACATCTGGTGATGTTTTTAAAAAGCTAATTCCCTATTTATTATTACTTGGTACTATTGTATTTATCTTTGGTGAATCTTTCAAGCAATGGCTGCAATCTCTCAATCGCTTGGATTCATCCAAGTCGCCACGACTAATTTATCTAGTTATCACTCAACTGGTAGTCGCGATCTATGGTGGTTTTTTTGGTGCAGGAATTGGAATTTTGATGTTGGCAAGTCTCACCTTTTTCAACATTAAAAATATTCATGCCATGAATGCGCTGAAGACATGGTTGGCAACCTGTATCAATGGGATTGCGATCGTCCCTTTTCTATTTGCAGGTATTATTGCATGGCATCAAGCGATTCTAATGGCAGTGGGCGGTGCCATCGGTGGTTATGTTATGGCTAACTTCTCACGCCAGATTCCATCACAAATTATCCGGCGGTTTATATCGATTGTTGCGATAAGTATGACTACCTACTTTTTTATTCACGGCTAGTTCACATTAGACTATCCACTATTTACTAAGTTAAATCATGAGCAAAAATACCTTATTCGATAAAGTTTGGTCGGCACATACCGTCGGCGTATTACCATCAGGACAAACCCAATTATTCATCGGCTTGCATCTAATCCATGAAGTCACTAGTCCCCAAGCCTTTGCGATGTTACGCGATCGCGGATTGAAGGTACCATATCCAGAGCGTACCGTCGCCACCGTCGATCATATCGTACCAACTGAAGACCAATCCCGCCCCCTCGCCGATAGTCTCGCCGAAGAGATGATGCAACACCTGGAAAATAACACCAAGGAGCATGGCATTAGATTCTACAAAGTCGGTTCCGGTAGCCAAGGCATCGTCCATGTAATTGCGCCAGAGCAAGGGCTAACCCAGCCAGGAATGACGATCGCTTGTGGAGATAGTCACACCTCTACCCACGGCGCATTTGGAGCCATTGCGTTCGGCATAGGCACCTCTCAGGTGCGAGACGTATTAGCCTCCCAAACTCTCGCTTTAGGTAAATTAAAAGTCCGCAAAATTGAAGTTAACGGCACCCTTCAATCAGGGGTATATGCCAAAGATGTAATCTTGCATATCATCCGCAAACTTGGTGTCAAAGGCGGCGTGGGTTATGCCTACGAGTTCGCTGGTACCACCTTCGAGCAAATGGACATGGAAGCCAGAATGACCGTCTGTAATATGGCGATCGAAGGTGGCGCACGCTGTGGATATATTAACCCCGATCGAGTCACTTATGATTATCTCCAAGGGCGAGATTTTGCCCCCAAAGATGCAGACTGGGATCGAGCTGTCGCTTGGTGGGAAAGTCTGCGGAGTGATAAAGATGCCCAATACGATGATGTCATCGTCTTTGATGCTGCCGAAATCGCCCCGACAGTCACCTGGGGCATTACCCCCGCGCAAGGTATTGGCGTAAATGAACCCATCCCGACAGTAGCACAGATGCCCGAAGACGAACGGGCGATCGCCGAAGAAGCCTATCAGTATATGGATCTCGCCCCAGGCGCACCAATTATCGGTACCAAAGTCGATGTTTGCTTCGTCGGAAGCTGCACCAACGGACGCATCACCGACTTGCGCGAAGCTGCCAAATTCGCCGCCGGAAAACAGGTAGCCACCGGAGTCAAAGCCTTCATCGTCCCTGGCTCCGAGCGCGTGAAAAAACAAGCCGAAGCCGAAGGATTAGATGTGGTTTTTAAAAACGCAGGCTTTGAATGGCGCGAGGCTGGGTGCTCGATGTGCTTGGCGATGAATCCCGACAAATTAGTTGGACGACAAATCAGTGCATCATCCTCCAATCGTAACTTCAAAGGTCGTCAAGGTTCTTCATCGGGGCGGACATTATTAATGTCGCCAGTGATGGTAATCGCGGCGGCGGTGACAGGGAAAGTAACCGATGTGCGGGAATTGATGGCGTAAGAATAGATGCGTAGGGTGTGTTATCGCATTAGCGTAACGCACCATCAAAAGCCGATTTCTAACTTTGCGAACTTAGTATAGATTGGTAATGCTCCCCTCCCCATGTTGTCTGGCTAACTGATAAAAGGTTTTAAGTTTGTGGAAATCTTCCGCAACATAGTAAAAATCTGATTCTGAATCTTCAGGATGAATTTTATAAACCCCAACTTTGCTCATTTTTTGTGGATGCCACTGCTCATGCAACATTTCAATGCTAATACCATTGAGATGTTCGGAGATTGTTGATACTTCGTATGGTTCCAGATAGTGAAATGTTAGACCAGTTATTGATATTTTATCCTCATGCAATATTTCACCGCCAAAGATTGCGCGATCGACCCAGCTATCATCAATATCTGGAGCCTTTTCTCGCCTACGCTCGTGGGATAATAGGTAACGGAGCATATCCCATTTGCGACCGAGATATAGACAACGATGTTCTAGACCAGGGTAGCGAGAGCAAGTCCGATGTGCTGCTTTTAAAAATTCGATCGTAACTGCATATTCTTCGGCATAGTCATCATAATCTTCGCAGTCTTCAAGCTCTGCTTGTAGCTCCTCTGGCAATTGTTCGCAGTAAGATGCAAAATAAGCCAAATTAGAAGCAAATTCAGGATCTAAAAGCGATCGAGCCATTACCTCGCAATTAGCTGGCATAGCTTGGTAAACAACATCTAATCCCATAGAGATCTAATGTAATGGTGTGTCAGTGGACAGTATAAAATTGCAATACTCAAAAATAATTACAGGTAATTGCCATGATTCAACTCCAAGAAAAACTGACAACTAATAGTTGGATAAAAGCAGATTGGGAAAATTATGTTGCAGCGATCGATTCACCCGAACACGAAAAACATCAAGGCTACTACTATAGTGGCTACATGAGGATCGAAGACCTGCCCACAGGTGCAGACCACTCTCGCTATCACTTACTGATGGCAAATGCCATCAATCTATTTTGTACGATCGGGGGAATTGCCATTAATGGATTTGATAACTGTAGCTATCGTAAAACTGGAATCAGAGAATGCCAGCCCGATCTATCTTATTATTGCGGAGAAAGAGCTAGATTAGCACCTGTAGGTACATCTGTTATCAACTTGGATGAGCAAGTTACTCCAGATCTAGTAATTGAGATTTCTAACACCACTATTAATGACGATCTGGGGGCTAAACGTCTGCTATATGAAGAGATGGGTGTTTCTGAATATTGGATTGTAGATGTCCAGAATACTCTAATTTATGCGTTTGAAATGATCGATCGAGGTAGTAAACGGATCGATACTTCTTTAGTACTGCCAGAACTATCGATTGCCACTATTACCGCAGTCTTAAACCTCAGCAAAGAACAAGACCAATCTCAAATCGGAAAATGGCTGATGAGTCAATTTCAGGGATAATAACTAAACTAATATTAGTCAGAAAAATCATGTCACAACGTCAAAATATTTCCACCGGATCGAAATGGGAACCAATCCTTGGTTACTCCCGCGCCGTCAAAATCGGTAACACCATCCACGTTGCTGGCACCACCGCTTCAAATACCGCAGGCGAACTCGTCGGCATTGGCGATGTATACGCCCAAACCAAACAAATCATCCTCAACATCGAATCAGCCCTTCAACAAGCCGGAGCCAGCCTCACAGATGTCGTTCGTACCCGCATCTACTGTACCAACATCGACGAATGGGAACTCATCGGCAAAGCCCACGGCGAATTCTTTGGCGAAATCCGCCCCGCGATGGCATTGGTAGAGGTTAGCCGTCTTATCGATCCCGATATTCTAGTCGAAATCGAAGCCGAAGCGATCGTGCAGGATTAGTCACTAGCGCAGATCTTACCCACCCCGTCGCCACGCGTCACCCCTCCGAGGAGGGGATTTCGCCCCTACTGCCTACTGCCTACTCCCTACCCTCTAGAAGAATGAATAGCCAAATCTCCACCATCTCTGGTACCGCCATCCCGCTCACAGGCAACGACATCGACACAGATCGGATCATCCCCGCCAGATTTCTGTGCTGCGTCACCTTCGACGGCTTGGGTGCTAATGTATTTGAAGATGATCGAATCGAACTCAAAGGTACACATCCCTTCGACTTACCCCAATTTCAGGGTGCGAATGTCCTGGTTGTCAATAGCAACTTCGGCTGTGGCTCTAGTCGCGAACATGCACCCCAAGCCCTGGCTAAATGGGGCATTAAATTAATCATTGGCGAAAGCTTCTCCGAAATCTTCTTTGGTAACTGCGTCGCTATGGGGATTCCCTGTCTCAACGCTGATGCCGCTACTATCACGGAGCTACAAGAGATTTTACGCGAAAATCCTCAAACTCCAATTACCGTCGATCTCAACGCCTTACGCGTCAGAT
Organism: Chamaesiphon sp.; assembly: GCF_041737865.1. Lineage (NCBI taxonomy): Bacteria > Bacillati > Cyanobacteriota > Cyanophyceae > Gomontiellales > Chamaesiphonaceae > Chamaesiphon > Chamaesiphon sp. The sequence goes on along the minus strand of NZ_JBGSQZ010000021.1, from coordinate 1,528 downwards.
GTGGCAAGTTTACTACCTTAGTCTCAATCGGCGAAGGCTCCCGCCAACAACTCACCAACGGCACCTGGGATGCTTGCGGACAATTAGTAGCCAATCTCAGCCAAACAAAAGTTACTGCTGCTAAATTGCCTTATGTTGCTTGGGTGTGAGTAGGAGAGTAGAAGACTGGGAGACTGTTCGGATTCCCTATTCCCTCTTCCCTCTTCCCTAACGCCTAACGCCTAACGCCTAACGCCTAAGTCGGTAATTGCCAACGTTCGGCTTCACCGCTCGACATCGCAAAAGAGTTACCACATCCACAAACCTTAGTTGCGAGGGGGTTTTCAAACCGGAAGCCCCCACCCATGAGATCTTCTGAATAGTCTAATCTCAGATGGTCTAAATATGGTAATTGTTGACGATCGATTAATACCGAAATCCCCCCCACTCGATCGACTCGATCGTTATCCTCGATCGAGTCTACCAGATCGAACGTGTAGTAAAAATTTTCACAGCCGCCACTAGTAAAGCCGACTCGAAACATCCGCTCGGTTCGTGCTTTGGGCTGGGTGTGGTAATCTCGAACCGTGTGCATTCTGTCGATCTCGGCGATCGCTGCCTTACTAATTTCAATCATAACTAACCTGATTCGATCTCTCTAACATCCGATGACTCCCTCATCAAATCGAGAAGTCATCGGGCGCGGTAATTACCAAATAACTTTTAGCCGCTATTTCTAGCATAGTCATCTTCAAACCGGACGATATCATCTTCACCTAAATATTCACCATTTTGGACTTCGATAATCACTAGGGGAATGACACCTGGATTTTCTAGTCGGTGCTTGGTGCAGGCTGGGACATAAGTAGACTGATTGCTATGGAGGATCTCCTCTTTATCATCACAAGTTACCATTGCGGTACCGCAGACTACAATCCAATGCTCGCTGCGATGGTAGTGCATCTGGAGACTGAGCCGATGCCCTGGCTTGACCTCGATTCGCTTGATTTTATGCCCTCTGCCCTCTTCCAAGATTGTAAAAGATCCCCACGGACGTAGTTCTGTTGCCGCCACAGAACTTGTAGGTAGCTGTGGCGCAGGTGCTAAGTTGGTTGTTTTGGTTTGAGTCATAAATTTAGAAGTAACAATTCAAGCGTGCTATGCCTGGAGATTTAATGGTTAGCCAGTAACTACTCTATCAAAATCAGTAGACTTTCTGAATCGTCAATTATACTGATTGGGTGAGATTAAAACGATCCATAAAAATTAATGTACTTAGTCTCAAAAATATCATCGATCGAGCGATTGTGACACCTTTGTAACCATTATTTAGTCATAATACCGATTTACTCACATCTTGCATCAAAACAAAGTTACTAGTATTGAGAGGGTAGCGATTCGCGCTCGTCGGGTGCCCCGATTCGTGACAAGTTAAGAAAAGTCGAGGTTTGTCAAGAGGGGAAAGAAAAGATGTCAAACTCAGACTAGCACAGAGTTAGAACTGAGTTTGACCAATGCCCAAAAAGCGGAAAACAAATCGCGACCACGC
>NZ_JBGSQZ010000302.1:0-8359 GCF_041737865.1 Chamaesiphon sp. | reverse complement strand
AGCTTTTTAATATCTTCTTCGACAAAATTTATTTTCAGCATTAGACTCGATCTCTTCAACACCACTCCATTTACCATAGTATCTCACGATCGCTAATAATCCCTACTGTAAAAGTCTAATTGCTAGCCGTGCTTAGTATACCTGGCATTTCGCCTGATTCGGTTTGCCAAACGACTTGGCAACCCTAACCATGCGATTCGTCCCAAACGGACAAAGGTGATGCAGGTACTCAAACTGAGTGTGATTACGGGATCGATCGGCATATTGCTGATGATTTTGGGGACGGGTACCACCATCGCCGTGCTGTTAGCCAAGTCGGTGTCTCAACCCCAAGGAGTCGCAATTTACGACCCTAGCCGCAGCATTCGATCGGTGGATGTATTTGTAGCCGCAGCAAATACGACAGGCATAACGGCTCATTTTGTCGGCGTGGTGGCATCGTTAAGCGTGTTTAACTGGCTGCATCGTCCGACTGATTAGATTACCTCGATAAAGTCATGCCCATGCAAACAAGATCTATTACAACTCAAATATCTAAGGCACCACTTTCAAGCCAGAACGAGAGTGAATTTCGATCGAACTTTGATGTCGGTGTTGCCGTTACGATTAATATTGCGATCCTCTCGACGATCGTTGCCATTGGTTATATCTGCACTTTTAAGCGTCAACAATTTGCATCGCTCTTTAAACCGCCAGATAAGGTGCCGTGTTCTCGCTGTCGATATTTCAACAATAATCCCTATCTTCAATGCGCTCTCCATCCAGCAAACGTCCTCACGGAGGGAGCGATCGATTGCGTAAATTATCGCCTAAAAGAGCGGAAGATTACTAAAAAAATTTGGGATTTCTTCAGTTGATGTTAATACCTAACTTCTGGTAGAGGTGGATTCGATCGCTTTGGTATAAACTCACTGTAGATATATTGGTAATTTATGTTGTGAGTACAGAAATATCTGCTGTATAACGGCTCATTTCGTCGGCGTGGTGGCATCGTTAAGCGTATTCAACTGGCTGCATCGTCCGAGTGATTAGCTGCGGACGTTGCTGGAAGTCACTGTTAATCGATCGATCTGTATATGAATCCCCTCAAGCTTCCCGAACAACAAGCCCTCGAATACGAACGCGCTGAGATTTTGCAGCAGCTTGAAGACTGGCTAGATCTACCCATGTTGGTACTCAGCTTTATCTGGTTGGCTCTGTTTACGATCGAACTCATTTCCGGCTTAAATCCCTTACTCGAAGGTGTCAATTTCACGATCTGGCTCGTGTTTATCGTCGAGTTTGGCGTGAAGCTGCTCCTGGCTCCTCGCAAACTGGCTTATCTCAAAGCGCAATGGTTAACCGCAATCTCACTGCTACTCCCAGCCCTCAGAACGTTGCGGATTGTCAGAATTGCGCGGGTACTCCAAACAACGCGAGCAGTACGAGGTTTGCAATTGCTGCGAGTGCTGACGGGCACCAATCGCAGTATGCGATCGCTCACTGCCAACTTTAAGCGACGCGGGTTTGGCTATGTGCTGCTACTGACTGCGCTCGTCACCTTGACGGGTGCGGCTGGCATGTATGCCTTCGAGCGGGAAACACCTGATGCCGCTGGATTTGATAGCTACGGTACCGCTTTATGGTGGACGGCAATGCTGATGACGACAATGGGATCGGAATATTTCCCCAAGACCGCAGAAGGGCGCATCCTCTGTTTTCTGCTGGCGATCTATGCCTTTGCCGTGTTTGGGTATGTCACTGCCACCTTAGCCACCTTCTTTATCGGACAAGATGCTGATGATGATGGAGCCGAACTGGCTGGACAAAAGTCGCTCGATGCTCTGCGCGATGAAATTGCTGCTTTAAGAACCGACATTCATCGGCTCGATCGCGATAATCCCCGATAAAAATTGGAATATCGTGGAGATTGAGATCTGGAAGCCAGCTAGATTTTCACTAAGGTTAATTGATGCGCCGATAGCCAGCTTGAATTAAGCAGTAGATGCTGTAAGCAATTAATCCTAATGCAACAGCACCTAAAATCCAGGAACCAAAGGGTTGTCGTGCTAACGTTGCTAATACCCCACCCAAGCCTCTTGCTTCACTAGCATTGGCATGAAGTGCCGCTAGAACCAGAAAAAGCCCAATGATTCCAAAGACAATTCCGCGTGCTGCGATACCTAATTGTCCCAACAATTTTGCCCACTGCTGCTCGGCTCGACTCATCCGATCTTGTCTAAAACGGTGCTGAAAGTCAGCTTTGTAAGCTCGGTAAAGGTATGAAATTCCCACCGAGATCGCCATTAGTCCTGCCAATCCAATTAATCCTCTCCCCAGAGGATGTCCCATAAAACGGGCTGTCCAATCATCTATTGTGCTACCGCTGGTAGTAGCAGTGCCTGTGATGAGTTCTACGGCTGTCCACGCTAAACTGCCATAGGCGATCGCGCTAAACCCATAGCCCATGCGCTGCACAATTCGTTTTGCACTCGTTTTTTTATCGGCACGATCCGGATCGAAAACAGCCTGGATAATTCGCCAGAGCACATAACCCACTAAGCCGATCGCAATTAAACTCAGCAGAAATTCACCAAAAGGCTGATTGACGATCGTTACTAATGCACCCACGGTATCGGCTGTTTTGCCGCCTGTGGTTATGGCTACCTGCATCGCCAACAATCCAACCACGAAGTACACAACTCCCTTCGCAGCATAGCCAAATCGGGCAAAATTTTCGATCCAGGGATGAGATGCTGCTCGTTGGGCGAGTTGTTTCAAATGATGGAGCGGTGAATTAGGGAGAGGCATTGGAGGTACTTCAGTGAGCCGATTAAATTTTAGCTATGTCTTGGCTTGCAGCGTAAACACGGTTAATTCAGGTCGGCAGTTAAAGCGAATTGGTAAATTGCTAAAACCAATGCCGCGATTAATATAAAGGCGGTTATCTGCATTGCCATAGCCCGGAATCCAGCCGGACACACGCACAATATCTCCTCGAATCTGGGAGATCCACGACCAGCTCGACCGCTCCTCTACAAAGCTCATCCAAGACCACTCCGGTAGGAATGGAATCCGAATTTGTCCGCCGTGCGTATGTCCTGCAACCGCGATCGGGGCTGTGCCAGGAGGAAGCTCTGCAAAAGAGCCAGGATTATGCATTAGGACAAAGCGTGCTGCACTGCTGGGAACTTGAGCGATCGCCTGTTGAGGCTGAGATTGCTTAGGTAAATAGGCTCCAATTCCAACTAAATAAAGCCTGTCATTTTCAGCAGTTCGATCTGCATTTGGAAGAACGATCGCCTCATTTTTTAGCACTTGAATGCCGCTCGCCTCTAATGCCTGCTGAATCCGATCGGCTCGCTGTATGTCTGATGCACTAGCTTCAGTCACGGCTTTAGCCCCATAATCATGATTACCTAGAACGGCATAAGTTGGAATTTGAGCGACAACTAGGGGACGAACCAATTGAATCACGCGATCGAGTTCTGGCGTTAGATTGTCTCCGGGCTTGTATACAAAGTCACCTGCAATCAGAGCTGCCGCCGGACGCTCGGCAACGATCCGATCGATCGACTGTGCAACCGTTCTAGTGTTTGCCATCCACATCCCAATTTGAAAATCTGAAACCACTGCAATTTTCTTTCCTTGCCAGGATGGCGATAGCAGTGGAATTTCGGCGACAACGGCTTCTCGATCGAGGTAATAAGGTTCTATTACACCCCAAATCAACAGTGCGAGTAAGAGACCTGCTATACACAATATAAAATATTTTATTCGTCGCCAAAGATACTTATTCATCACTCGATACTCCGATGCTTATTTCCCGATCGACTGCGAATAATTTAGTGACCGCAGCATAAGTTGACGTGATGTATTTACTCTCCAGCACTAAGTTGTCGGAGGGAGATTTGCTTACAAAGGCTTTCAACAGCTAGGGTCAGCGATCGCATTAATTCTGATTCTGCTTGATAATTTGCGGGAGCCAGATTTACGACTCGTTGGCTTTGGGTCACTTCAATATCCTGACTCCACTTGGCTGCGGTATCCTCCTTATACTCCCTTTCCGGCACAAGAGTATAGGTGTTTAGCCGCTATAAAGCTTATCCTGTAAGGGTTTATAGCTCATAATCTTATCACAGGAAGGGAGTATACCCCAATGACTATGCCGCCTCCATCATTTAATATGGAAAAACAGGGCACATCCGATGCCCCATCGCCCACATAGATCGTCTGAGCAAGTGGAACATGAAGCTTGTCTTCTGACGGATCGCGGTAGGCAAACGATCGTCCGTCGCTATCGACTTGCTCTTCACCACTCGCAATCTGCATTAAATAGCGGGTCTTCTCAGTATGGCTGATGCTACGTTTGAGAAATTCAATTTCACCGTTCTCTGCATAGTGGAATTCACATCCCCAGATTTTTTTGAAATAAGAGGCAATACAGGTATTCCGAACCACCTCAGCAAATCCACCCGTAATTATATAGAACTCCAGTTCAACCTGCGGGTTGAGTTCCTGCACCCTTTGATGCAAGCGATCGAACATCTCCGTCACGCCTTGAAAGGGATTGAGATTTTGCCCAAACTGAATCAAATCATTCTTTGTAATTTTCTCTTTGCGTCGCTTCGATTCCTGAATCAAGCAGTAAAAGCGGGCTGCCACACGATCCCACCCAGCATCTTTCATGGGTTCATAATACTGTTGACGAAACTGTTTAACATCCAGCCCTAATCTCTTAATTAATTCATCAAACGTATCGGGTGCAAGCGTGTCGTCAAAATCAAACACGATCGCAATTCGGTTACACACAGGTTTTGTGGCTTGAGGCTTCTTGAAGCTCATTTTTTTAGCTTGCGTCATGGCTTTACCTCGTTTTTTGATTCTTCAATAGATTTTTTATCAGAATTTTTTATCATCTTTGCCACTTTTCCCATTTTCTGCGTTTCTCCTCTGTTAACTACCGCTAGAACCGCCCAGCACACCGACCAGTTGCAGCAGATAAATTACGGCAAACACCGCGAAAAATACGCCTGCCAGCACGGTTCCCCAGAAGGTAAACCCAGACGGACGTAACTGGCGAGGCAGCATCCGCCGATTGAGAAAGAGCGTTAATCCGGCAACAATCGGAATATGGGCAGCTTCGATCGCGCCCGCCGTTTGCAATAAACTTACAGGCTGACCCAGCAATAGATAAACGGCGATCGGCAAAACTGCTAGCAAAACGACAATGTAAAACTTTCGCAGAAACTTTTCATTCGTCCATGTGCTATGCTGCACCCCAAACCCTTGCAGGAGAATCTTTGTTCCATCGGCAAACATCCGTCCGAACCCATCTTGCACGGACAGAGTGGTACTGCAAAAGGTAATAAAGACGATCGCAATCATGAACCAGAAACCAAACGGTCCCCAGATATTCCCCAGCAAACTGCCCAACGTTTCCGCGACCTGATTCTCTTGGGGGATAAGTCCTTGGGGACGCAGCAGTTCCTTGCCCAAAATCAAGAATGCTAGTGCTGCCAGCAACGCGCCCACAACTGCCAACGTGTTCGAGAAGGTCATGAGTTGAATCCAGCCCTGCAATCGCTGCTGCTGCTCCGAGTCAAGCTGCTTCACTTCAAGTGGCTGTTCCTGCTTCAGTGACGTTGCCCCGTACCCACGCGCATCGACCCAGTAGGAGTACCACATCATTCCGGCTGCACCTGCCAGCATGAACCCCAGCCAGGGCAGAATTTCTTGGTACTGCACATCCTGAGGAATCTGCGGCAATAAACCAGCGGCTAAGTCGCGGACATTGGGGAAGACAAAAATCGCCGCCGCGACGATCGCCAGCGTACGGGCAATACCAATAAACGAGGATAATTTCTCAACCACATCGTACTGTCCCAGCAACACGATCGCCGCTGTCACCAGAATAATAATCACCGTCCAGAGCTGAACCGTACCGCCTGTGACTAAAATCAGTGCAGTTGCGGCGGCTCCTGCTAATCCTGCGACAGTCGAGATCGCAACTGCAAGCTGGGGCACCAGAATAATCCAGACTGCCCAGTTTTTCGGTCCCGGAAGCTGTTTAAATCCTTGGAGAATCGTTGCACCCGTGCAAACGGTAAAGCGTCCGACTTCACGATTGATAAACCACTTGAGAACTACAGCGGCAACGAGTGCCCACAACAGCGAGTAGCCATAAAGGGCAGCAATTCTCGGTGTAAATAATAGTTCTCCAGAACCCGCAGCAGAGAGCATCCAGATAAAGCTAGGGCCAAGCCACTTAAACTGTTCCGCGCCCTGGGGCGGCTGAGGAATTTGCTGGTCTGGCGAATCTGGATCTGATGCTTGAATTGAAGTTTGGGCTTGCTGCGGGTTCATTCGGGCTTGCTCCTGACTTTTGTTAACAAGAAATTTAACGTCCTCTTCCCTACCTGCCTCACATTTGCTTATTTGGCAGCATCGGGAATTGCAGAGGGGTAAACATTGTCCACAATTAAGACAGGTTTATTCTTAAATTCCACCTCAAGCTGTCGCTGAATTCCTGCACCCCACTCAAAGTCGTACTCGCGGTCTAGGTCAGCTACTACAAACGGGCGCAGCACCCCTGTAACTGCCACTTTTTCGCCATTTTGAATTACGGGTTGATTTGCCGTTGCTGGCGTTGCTGACTTTGCTCGCAAAACCAAAAGATCCTGCCCGCCAAACAACTTGTCTTCGTCTAACTTAAAGGCATTCGCACCCGGAATTTGTTGCACTTCACCCGTTACTGCAATCGGTTTACCGTAGTACTGCTGTGGATTGCTGGTTAGCTCACCCGGTTTTGGTGCTAGGGCAAGCGATTGTGCGATCAGAGCAGGTTTATTCTCGTACTGTACGTAGAGCTTTGGGTCTAGACCCAGGCTAAATTCACGCTCAATATCAGCAAGCACAAAATTGCGAACTTTACCCGTTGCCTGAATGTTGATTCCATCTGGCAGCACGAAAGGTTTTCCTGACGCATTAACTACTAGAATCGTTTCGCTGCCAAAGAACTGCCGATCCTCAATGGTGAAGGTACTCGGAGCAATCTTCTCGATCGGCTCACTTCTGATCGTTACGGTTTGACCAATGTACCGATTTGTATTTGTAGCAACGTCTTCAGTGGTGACATTATTTTGCGCTGGGGTGGCTACCCGCGATGCAGGCGTTTGACAACCTGCTAACACAGTTAATAGCGTCAGTGCCAAGGTGCTGCGGACTGCCCACCCCTTGGCAAAGGAATACTTAGAACTGTATTGATTGCATTTCTCGAATTTCATTGCTGCAAATTCCAATAGCTCATACATTAATCATGATAGATAACCAAGGTGGAGAAATGGTGAATAACTCTAAAATTAGAAGAAACTCTATCTTTAGAAGTAGATTTTATTAAAAATAAAAACCGAAGGATAATATCAACTACCTATTTAGGTATATACTATCGTATTATTTTTTTAAATATTAAAATAGACGATACTTGAGCCAGTTCCTAATTCTTTCTTTTAGCACAATTATCTAAAGTTTGGAAAACCTCAGATGCCGTCAAGTTTACGCCTGAAGAGTGGTTTGTAACCGTGCAACTCGATCGTTAGAGCAAGCAAAACCGCTGGCACAAATTACTGTTACTGATACGGGAATAGGACTTCGGGCAGATTTTTTGCCGCATGTGTTCGATTGCTATCAGCAAGCCGATAGTACCAGTACGCGATCGCACAGAGGGTTAGGGATAGAACTGGCGATCGCCCGCTATTTATTCGAACAGCATAACATTTAATTCTCGATCCAGGCTACTGACAAGCTGCTAGAGGGAATGTTAATACCTAACTTATGGTAGATGTCAGTTCGATCGCTTTGGGGTAAAGTTACTGTAGATATATTGGTAATTTATGTTGTGAGTACAGAAATATCTACTGTTTGGAACAAAATTCAGGGCATGGCAAGTGACTTCATCATTTTATTGCCAAATATCGTCTTGGCACTGATTGTCTTCGCCATTTTCTTTTTTATTGCCAGAACCCTCAAACGATTAGTCAAACGATTGACGCGCGATCGCCGTCAAGCTCACAATCTAGGATTAGTGCTGGGGCGATTGACTCAAGGAGTGGTGATTTTAATCGGATTATTTATTGCCTTGTCGATCGTGATTCCCTCGCTCAAAGCTGGCGATCTGGTACAGCTACTAGGGGTTAGTAGCGTGGCGATCGGTTTTGCCTTTCGAGATATTTTACAGAATTTTCTAGCGGGTATTTTAATTCTGTTAACTGAACCCTTTCAGATTGACGACCAAATTGTTTTCAAAGGTTTTGAGGGAACTGTAGAAAATATTCAAACACGGGCAACGATTATTAGAACCTATGATGGTCGGCGGATTGTG
>NZ_JBGSQZ010000283.1:0-7307 GCF_041737865.1 Chamaesiphon sp. | reverse complement strand
GATGCCGAGGCAAAATTCAAAGATCTGAATGAAGCAAATGAAGTCCTCTCCGACTCAGAAAAACGGGAGAAATACGACGAGTTTGGTCAGCATTGGAATCAGCCCAGATCGACTGAAAACCCATCTTCTAGGGGCACTAATGTCTCGAATGAGGATTTTGGTCAATATGGTGATTTTGATTCGTTCATCAACGATCTATTGGGTAGATCGGGACGTAGAACTGCTAATCGATCGACCCCTGGCGGCTTTGACGATTTTGGGGGCGGATATCGTTCTCAGGCTCCCGCACCAGATACCGAAGCGGCAATTGCCCTCACCTTCTCCCAAGCGTTTCATGGTGTCCAGCAGCGGCTCCAACTCGACGATGACACGATTAATGTTCGCATTCCCGCAGGTGCCAAGCCAGGTAGTCGAATTCGGCTCAAGGGTAGAGGTCGTCCGAGTCCATTCTCGCAACAGCGGGGGGATTTGTATCTCACTATCGAAGTATTACCTCACTCCTTCTTTAGATTCGAGGGCGATAACCTTGTATGTGATGTGCCCGTTCGCCCCGATGAGGCAGTGCTGGGGGCAGAAATCAAAGTTCCGACTCCCGATGGTAGCGTGACGATGAAAGTCCCGAAAGGGGTGAAATCGGGGCAATCGCTCAAGCTGCGTGGCAAAGGTTGGACGTTACCAAAAGGGGGACGCGGTGACTTATTTGCCAAACTTCAGATTGCCACACCGCAAGACTTGAATTCGATCGAGCAGGAATGCTACGAAAAAATCCAGGCAAATACCACCTTTAACCCCCGCGCCCACTTAGAGGAGATTACATTATGAATTTCAGCCTATCCACAACGGTAGTTTCAGAAGAGGGTGATTGCTTATACACTTTTGAATATGCCGCCAATGCTGCCCAAACCTCGATCGCGGTCATACACGTTTATGTACAGTTGGGCGTTATCGAACCTACAGGCTCGATGTTGCATTCCCGCCAGATTGCCCGCATCGCTCAGATTCAGCGGTTGCGGCAAGATTTGGGGGTGAACTTAGTTGGAGCCGCGATCGTACTGGATCTAGCTCAAGAAGTGGCTCAGTTACGGGCACAGCTTGATGTATATCGATCGCAACCACACAATCCGCTATGAGGCGATCGAAATGACACTAGTAAACACAATCGGTACCGATCTGCGAATTTGGATGAGTCAGACTTTTGCTCACTGGCGAGGCGATTTAACAGGGGGATTGACCGCCGCCGTCGTTGCCTTACCGCTTGCCCTGGCGTTTGCAGTAGCGAGTGGCGTAGATCCAAAAGCTGGGCTGTACACGGCGATCGTGGCGGGGATTATTGCCGCCGTCTTTGGTGGCTCTCCCGTCCAGATTACTGGCCCAACTGGAGCGATGGCGGTAATTCTCGTGGGAATTGTTGCTAAATACGGGATTGAAAAGGTCTGGATTGCTGGGGTGATGGCGGGAATTATTCAGGTTGCGCTGGGCGTTGCGAAACTGGGACGCTTGGTTAAATTCATTCCCTATCCAGTCACCGCAGGCTTTACAAATGGTATTGCTGTAATTATTTTTTGTGGACAGTTAAACAACTTTTTGGGGTTGAAATTACCGCGTAGCGAACATTTTCTACCTGGCTTGTGGCAAACGGTGACACACCTAGAAGGGTTGAATTGGGCAGCGATCGCGCTGACAACCATCACGATCGTTACCAAGCTGTTGTGGGCGCGGATGACAACGAGCATCCCCGCTTCATTAGTAGGGTTAGTGCTGGCAACGGCGATCGCGACTTCCTTTCACCTGAATGTACCGACGATCGGCTCGATCCCCCAATCTTTACCCATGCTCCAGTCAATTCCACACTGGAATGACTTGGGGCTAATTAGAGAACTAATTAATCCAGCCCTGGCATTGGCGGCATTGGGTAGTATCGAATCATTGCTCTCGGCTGTAGTGGCAGATGGAATGACCGTCAGTGAAAAACATGACAGCGATCGCGAGTTGATCGGGCAGGGTTTAGCAAACATCGTCGTGCCCTTCTTTGGCGGCATTCCGGCGACTGGGGCGATCGCCCGCACGGCAGTAAATGTCCGAGCTGGCGGCAGAACTCGCTTGTCTGGCGTAATTCAGGGGGTGGCGATCGCCATTATTGTGCTCACATTGGCACCATTAGCGGCGCAAGTGCCCCTCGCAGCACTAGCAGGCATCCTGATGGTAACAAGTGTGCGGATGATTGAGTGGGAAGCGATCGGTTTGCTGCTGCGGGCGACTTATGCGGACTTTGCCGTGATGATGCTCACCTGGATGGTGACAATTTTCTTCGATCTGGTACTGGCGGTGGAAGTGGGACTGATTGCGGCAGGGGCATTGTTTATCAAACGCATGAGTGAGTTAAATTTGGGCAAAATTCCTGAAACAGAGGCATTTCCACCCGGCATACCGATGGAGTTGAGCAAACAAATTTCGGTTTATCGGGTCGATGGGCCAGTATTTTTTGGCGCGGCTGAACGGTTTGTGACGTTCTTACGAGAGGAACCTGACGTAAAATACTTGGTACTACGGCTGCGCTATGTGCCGAACATGGACACCACTGGACTTGTCGCTCTGCAAGACATCTACCAAGATCTGCAACGGCACGATTGCCGCTTACTCCTGAGTGGATTGCAACCCGAAGTCCAAAACCTACTGGAGCGGACTGGCTTGATGGACAAAATTGGACGAGAGAACTGCTTTGAAACTACTGACGCTGCCATCTATTCATTAAATCCTCAATTAGAAACTCGATCGTGAGCCTTCGCCCCACTAACACCAAACTCACTATGAAACATCCACACCAACAGCTAGCATTAGAGCGGGAGTGTAGCGAAGTACTGCAACAGTGGGAAGATTGGTCGGAAACGCCAATGCTGGTGCTGAGTTTTGCGTGGTTGGGATTAGACCTCCTGCAAAAGTCAGGCTTTAGACGTTCGCGCAGCGTCGGATCTGCCGAAACGCGGCTACGCCAACGATTGGGGTGATGGACGATCGAGAGTTACTTGTTGCTTACTCGAAAGGATTGAGGAGAGTTACTCCAGTAGCTGCAAAATCCTTTACATTTCGGGTAACTAGGGTTAAGTCATAGACTAGTGCTGTCGCAGCAATCTGTTTATCTAGAGCATTCTCAGGGTGAGGGACACGTAATCGACCCCAAATCTGAGCTTCTTCTCGACCAAAATCGAGGATGTTTTCAGCGTAACGATCGAGAATAGTTTCTAACCAAGTTTCTAAGGACTTAGCCTGGATAAAGTCACCCCGATGTTGAATAATGTCAACCCCACGCCGCAGTTCGCCGATGGTGATGACGCTGAGGTAAGAAATTGCTTCCTGTTCGGCGATCTGACGAAAAAAACGGGCGATGCCGGGGTTAGCTCGATCTCGTTTCCTTAGTTCGCTGATAATGTTGGTATCGAGCAAGTACATCAGTCGAGAGGATTTGTAGTTGACAGATCTTGAACCCGCGCAAAATCGGCATCGGTGCCGACATCAGGAATCTGACTCAGAGCTTCAAGAAACGGTTTCTTCTTAGGACGTAGCAGAGCTTGTGCGAGAATCCGCCGATGTTCTGCTTCAGCACTAATACCGTGCTTGCTAGCTTGCACTTTGAGGGCGTTGGCGATCGCATCGTCAACATTACGCACAATTAAATTAGCCATGTATCGTTCGCATCAGTGAAAGGGTTGATTTACTCAAATGATAGCATTGATATCAAATCGATCCAATGCCTTGTTGATATTTTCTGAATCGCGATTGGAAAACTCCTCAAGCTCCAGGCTTTGGCTCGATTACTGTCGAATAGTTTTTCACCAACGCAACGACACTAGCAATCCCATTCTCAGTCAGAACCTGCGTTCGCCGTTGAAGATGCTGACTTCATCAATGTATTTGGTGAATTTTGGAAAGGATGGGCATCAACAATTGTGATTAGCTGTTCTCTTCCAAATATTCTGCAACTACTTTCAAGTCTTCCATTGCTCGGTTTAATCGGTTCAGCATAGCTTCGCCTGTTTCCGTATTGAAGTTAAGTTGAGGATTTGGTAAGACTACCGCTTGGATTGCCTCTAACCATAGTGACAACGGTACATTCCGAACGGCTGCTTTCAAACCCATATTAGTCAATACAGCCAGATGAAAACCTTTTAGATCTTGCCCCCCATAATTATAAAATCCATTCCATAACTCTAGTTTTTGCAGTGTATATGCCTCATACTGGTCAGACGTGATACCAGTTGGCTCTAGCTGTGGTTGAGGTAAAGGTGGTTGACTCATCAGTTTGCGATCGACTCGGTTCAAAATAGACATGAATATTTAGAATATCAAAATCAGTAGATTTTAGCGATCTTACTCTTGTTGAACATCGAAATCCTCTCATCGGTATCAATTTCCGCCCGTCGAATCAGTGCTAATTCTCTTTAAATGGCTCGATCGATCGATTAATTACGGCTCTTTGCCTTGCCATCTGTTACCACTCGATCTGTTGCTGCTAGTGGTGAGGATTCTTGTGGTTTCTTTATATGAGTTAAGATTATGCCTGGTTTTCGATCTTCCTCACAACTTCCTCAACTTGTTTACTTACTGTAAAGGAGATGAGATTAACAAGGAAGGCTCAAATGGATACACAGCACCTCAATACATATTTACACCTAATCGAAGCCCTGCTGGACTGTGCCAAAGGAGAGGAGTGGTTGCTACTTCAGCAGCATGAAGATCTAATCGATGCCGAACTCTTAACAGTAATGGCGCAAATTACCGACAGGCTCAACGCCGAAGGCAATGCTCCTGCTGCCAAATTTCTCCACTATTGGACAGTTCAACTTACTCATCTGCTGCAACAAAACACTAATGAAGACCCAGCCCAAAGCCGAGCTGACAGCTATCTAAAACTGATTCAAACCTTACTTGGATGCTCGAAAGGGGATGAAGTAGCGATCTTGAGCCAACATCCCGATCTGGTCGATGAAGGGCTAGTCTACATGATGAACCAGGTAGCCGCTCAATTAGCCGCCAAGGGTAGTCAAGATACAGCTATATACCTCAAACATCTCGCCGCAGAGGTCAATCGGGTGGGGCAACACCCTAGTGCAGGGCGAACTCAAATATCGGTTCCACAACCCAACAGCCACGATGCCCCGCTCAATATAAAGATAGCGACAGCAAACAATCTGCATCCTAATGGAGATCGACAATTAGTAACAGCAAATTCAACCCCAAAATCGTCGCCGCCACCCAATAGCCACGATACCGGAGTAGCAACAGCAACTAAGCTGCATCCTGATGAAGGGCGATTCTTGTTCACAGAGGCGATGCCAACGGCAACCGCCGCCCCAACCACATCGTCACCGCTACCCAACAGCCAGATCGAGCAGTTACTCGCAAATATCTCTAGTCGGTTGGAGCGGATGGAGGCATTAATCGGTGAGCCTTCACCGCCATCTAACCCGCTGTGGTATATGCCGATTTTGGCAGAGGTTGAGACTCAGGGCTGGATTATTTCTAGTGAGGAAGTAGAACAACTCATTGGCACGAAACCACATTGCGCTTCAGGTCATAATTCCTTTGTGCGGGGATGTTGGAAATTTGTCAAAGCTGGCAAGGTGGGTACGCACTCTTCCTGGCGAGTCATCAAAGAGATGGCCACTCTGCCCAGCGAGCCACTAACTTCAGAGCCAGAGGGGATCGACTTACAACCAGATGTATCGCCTTGGTCTGAAAATAGCTAAATTTCTGAGGTATTCTGCTTTGTTGCGTCAGTTTGTCGCTACCTGTTGGATGGCACAAATTCAGTTAACCGGACGATCTCGTTCGTTTTTTTGTCGGACGGGAGATTAATCGATCGCCGCTCCAGCACTTGGGACTGAGACTTGCTGCAAGTGGATTCCCATCGACCTTTACTTGGGTGATGCCAGCCAAAGTATTGTCATAAATCCACTCAGCACCACGATTTTTAGTTAATAAGCGCATACATCCATGCGAAGCGGGATAAGGCGGCACTGCGTAAGCATGAAAGGCAATTTCTCGCTCTGCATGAAACCAAGTGACGAATTTTGCATCTGGATATTTGGGAAGAACACAATCGTAACCTTGGACTAGATAAGTCGGTGGGGACAGGGGCGTACAGTGAGAACCCCGCTTTTGACTCTGGGCGGTCGATCGACAATCTACATTGCAATTCCCCGCACCTGGAGAAGCGTTAAACTGAACTGGTAGAGTTTCGCTGCTTAAATTTTCGTTAGCCCAGTTTAAAATAATTGTGCTGTAAGTATTGCTGTGAAGATTGACTTGAATATTGCTGATATAGGTGCCAGTAGTATCCCCTGTAAAGCCACTACTCCGCTGGCTGGTATTCTGTTGGCGACCGCATAATCCCCATTGCGAACCCTGAGTAACACGCGGCTTTTTGACTGCGAGAGTAAGCTCTGGAGTCGGTCGATCTTCAGGTAATGATGAAGGTGCTGGTGTTTGAGCTAGCAAATTTTGGCCCAGCAATGTAGAGGCAAATGTCTGTGCAAGAGTAGTTCGGACGCTTCTCCACGGGAGAGGCTTTGCCAACGGGACAAACCCACCTAGAATAGCCAGCAAAATGCCGATAGTATGGGTACTCATAGTTGCCTTTATTACTCCCGTATTGATGTTTCCAGGGAGTTCCCGATCGATTGTCAGTGACAGTCTGTTTGATAGATCCAAACTATAGCAATAAATTTTGAGGAACTTGTGAGGATGTAGATCTGAATATTAATTAGTCCAAATCCAGATGCAATATGTAAACCACTACAACTAACCCCATTTGCCACCTCAAACCAAAGTGGTTTTAATCGTAGCCATTCTGTCGATAGCAACTTGGGTTAAAGCCATCCTCACAAGTTCCTTGGATTTGAACTGTACTGTGGAAGTTAGCACCCACTGTATTCAAGAAAAGTCGATCCATGCCGATTGACAACAACCGTAAATCCGCTGCCACGATCCGATCGAACTAGACTTGAAAATATCGACAATCTGCTCATCGCCATTAGAGGAATGGATTATGCTTGATACCGCTCCCAGATCGATCTCCGAACCAGCTCGCGATCGAGCATTTATTCTGTGGTTTGACGAAGTTAGCATCAACGATCTCCCGCTGGTGGGTGGTAAAAACGCATCCCTGGGTGAAATGATCCAGCAACTCGCTCCCAAAGGTGTGAATGTGCCCAATGGGTTTGCCACTACTGCGGCTGCTTACCGCTACTTCGTCGCCCAAGCGGGTTTAGAGCCTAAACTTCGTCAGATTTTTGCAGATTTAGATGTAG
>NZ_JBGSQZ010000282.1:0-24308 GCF_041737865.1 Chamaesiphon sp. | reverse complement strand
TGGATTGCCGTATAAAGATACGATCGCCATTCTCTCAATTGTCATCCTTAATGGAATTTTGGGTTACTTCCAAGAAAGTCGTGCCGAACAAGCATTAGCCGCACTCAAACGGATGGCTGCACCCAAGGTGAGGGTATTGCGCGACAGTAAGATTAGTGAAATTGATGGGCGGGAATTGGTACCTGGAGACGTAATTCATCTCGAAGCTGGAAACCAACTCGCCGCAGATGCTCGTCTACTGGAAGCCGTACAACTCCAAATTCGAGAATCCGCCCTGACAGGCGAAGCCACTGCTAGTAGTAAAACCGCCGCTCCCGAATTAGCCGCCGACACATCTTTAGGCGATCGCGTCAACCTAGTCTATCAGGGCACTGAAATTACTACTGGGCGCGGTATTGCTGTTGTCACCGCCACAGGGATGAATACCGAACTCGGCAAAATCGCCGCGCTATTACAAGGTGTCGAAAGTCAGCCGACTCCACTCCAACAAAAATTAGCACAGCTTGGCAATGTGTTAGTTGGTGGCGCATTGGCAATCGTCGCCCTGACAATTATCGGCGGAATGTTGCCCGATGTGCTCAGAGGCTCCTTCAATCTGGATACCTTCAAAGGATTAGTCAAAACATCCCTGAGTGTCGCCGTAGCAGTCGTGCCCGAAGGATTACCCGCCGTCATCACCGTCACCCTGGCAATGGGCACGCAGCGGATGGTAAAACGCCAAGCTCTCATCCGCAAACTCGCGGCGGTGGAGACACTCGGCGGGGTGACAATTATTTGTTCTGACAAAACAGGTACATTAACCCAAAATAAAATGGTGGTGCAGCAGGTAGCTACCTTGACGGCTGGATATCAGATTGGGGGCGAAGGCTACATTCCTAATGGTGATTTTAAACTTAATGGTAAATCCATCGAGCCACTCGCAGATCCCGCTTTAAAAGGTTTACTCTGGGGCTGCGCTCTCTGTAACGATGCCGTGTTGCAATATACCGATAATCAGTGGCAAATTTTGGGAGATCCGACGGAGGGAGCCTTACTCGTACTCGCTCACAAAGCCGGAATTGAAGCAACCGCCCAGAATTACCCCCGTGTTCAAGAATATCCATTCGATAGCGACAGACAACGGATGAGCATCATCTGCGAACAATCCCCATATTATCTCCTGTTCGCCAAAGGATCGCCAGAATCAATCCTCGATCGCTCCACCCATACTCTCGTCGAAGATCGGTATGTCGAATTGACAGAGAAAGAGCGACAAAACATCCGCGCTCAAAACACCCAGCTAGCGAGTCAAGGGCTGAGAGTATTAGGTTTTGCCTATCGGTATTTCACAGACCTTCCTGACGCAGATAGCGCGGAATCAGAACTAATTTGGGTCGGTTTAGTCGGGATGCTAGATGCCCCGCGTCCCGAAGTTCGGGCTGCTGTTGATACTTGTAAAACTGCGGGAATTCGGACGATGATGATTACAGGCGATCATCCTCTGACTGCGATCGCGATTGGCACCGATCTAGGCATCACCCAGACTGACAGCCAAGTTGTGAGCGGGAACGAAATCGCGCAGATGGATGACGCAACTCTGAAGCAAACCATCGAGTCAGTCAGCGTCTATGCCCGTGTCGCCCCCGAACATAAATTACGCATCGTCAAAGCCTTGCAACAACAGGGCGAACTAGTCGCTATGACAGGGGATGGGGTGAATGATGCCCCAGCATTGAAGCAGGCAGATATCGGCGTAGCAATGGGGATTACTGGCACTGATGTAAGTAAGGAAGCTAGCGATATGGTGCTGTTAGATGATAATTTTAATTCGATCGTCGCCGCAGTCGAAGAAGGGCGAATTGTTTACACAAATATTCGCAGGTTTATTAAATATATCCTCGGCAGTAATATCGGTGAAATCCTCACCATCGCCGCTGCTCCGCTGATTGGTTTGGGTGGTGTACCGCTCTCCCCGCTCCAAATTCTGTGGATGAATCTAGTCACAGATGGGATTCCCGCTGTCGCTCTCGCCTTGGAACCAGGGGAGCCAGATGTGATGCAGCGTCCACCTTTTCAGCCCAGTGAAAGTATTTTTGCTAGAGGTTTGGGTGGATATATTATTAGGATTGGACTAGTTTTTGGGGTTGTGACGATCGGGTTGATGAAATGGGCTTTCGATCGTACCCACTCAGTCGATTATCCTGGCGATCCCGATACCTGGAAAACGATCGTCTTTACCACGCTCTGTATCGCCCAAATGGGTCATGCTTTAGCCGTACGCTCTGTGAATAAACTCGTTATTGAAATCAATCCATTTAGCAATCCACTATTGTTGTGGGCGATTCTGGGCACGATTCTATTGCAGTTAGCTGTGGTTTATATCGCGCCATTGCGATCGTTTTTTGGGACTCATCCTTTGAGTTTATTTGAACTGGGAGTCTGTTTTGGTTGTAGCTTATTAATATTTATCTGGATTGAAGGGGAAAAGTTATTTGTACGGTGGTTTCGCTCTAAAAGTCGATCGTAGCAAATGATTGACCAGATGACAAATATCTACACCTGACGTTGCCCATCACCCGCCGCAGATACCCCTGCAGCAACCGATCGCCTCTCGGCGGTCGGCTTAGACGTTGTTAGCTTGCGCTACTTACCGCTGATTCAGTATCCCTGAAATTGCCTAAACCCAGCATATCAAACTCATCCTTTTTTCGATCTGTCCAAACGCCCAATACTGATAAGATCTTGTTAATGGCACTTTTACCAATAGGAGTTTCTTCATAACTCTCGCCATTCCAAGTTGTTTCACTTTTTAATGCACCTAATAATATTTTTCCTCTACTCCAGGCAATTGCGCTCTGCGTTCCGCAACCACCAAAATAACCTGTCTCAATGTAACTCAATACTCCAAATTGTGACGCATCACGAATAACGATTTCAGCACTAGCTGATAATCTCTCAAACTCTGCAAAAGGATCGGGATCTGATATATTCATTAGCTCAGCGATGTCATCGAATAACGCTGCTGTAAACGGAATCATTGCAAAGTTTTGCGGCAAAGAAATGGGATAAGCTAATACCCATCGGTTTGATAACTCTTTAACCGATTCCCTAGAACCGACCATAGCATGAAATACATGACCCAAAGCAACTTCACCTCACTGTTCTATATTCATTATTTCTGCCAATGCTCACAACGCAGAGTATAGACTTCAAAAACTACTCTCACAAACAAATAATCGAAGTCAACCAGCTATTTATTATACGGAAATTTTCCGCCTATTTCCTGGAAACGGGAAATAATTAAGCGGACTTCACCCGATCGCGTTGCGTCCGAAAAGCAGAATCTACAATGCTTCGATCGTAACAGAACCACCTTCTATTGCCTGAATTCGCAAATCATACCCTCGCAGTAGCTGCATCCCAATCAACGGAACTGTTTCTGATTCATTGATGTAAATCTCACGGTACTGACCGTCCCAAATCACAAGCCCAATATAAACTTCAAACGTGCAAAAAGTCCCATCACCCAATGTCGCAGTATCCCGACCTTCCCACCTAAACCCCAACGTTGAAATCATGTCAGATGGCAAAGTAAGAAATCCTGAAAAACCTGTATCGATTACAGCATCTACAATCTGAGTTATCTCGTTGTTTTTGACCGCGATTGCCAACGTCGCTTCGCACATTTGATTCACACGACCTTGCATCATGGCTTTGTTCTCAAACTCCTTGCGCCAAAATGATCGACGGCTGAATGGCCAATCCGAACGAACCAAGTTTGAGCATCGGGCACTCTTGCACAGAGAAGTTTTGATGCTGTCAACAAGTTATCTGCTACCTCAAAGGCTCCGGTTTCAATGTCGATCGCGACAATCTTGCCATGATTCCCTTCTTCAACTTGCGATCGAATCTGTGAATCATAAAGTGCATCACCCCGTTGGGCAAACTCTTCTTTACTGTATCGGGGTTGTCGAATTGCCATAGACTTGACCTTATTTCACCGCTGCTCCTATATTTTAACTCGATCGGTAGTGATGGCGATCTTACTGAGTTCAACATAACCGCCCTCAAATACTTGCACTATTAGCTGATAGCCTTCCATCAACGACATGCCGACAAGTGGTTCTGAATCAGCCTCATCGATCGGGATTGTGAGAAGATTTCCATCCCAAACTAAAACTGCTTCATAGACATTAAAAACACATTCACTGCCATCACCAAGAATAGCTCTACCTCTTCTCTTCCATTTCAGATTCAGTTGAGAAATTAAATCTGGGGACAGTGATAGCCAGCCATTGAAGCCAGTATCTATGATGGCATCTTGGGTGTAAACATTACCATCAGAGTCACAAAGTGAAATTGGAATAATTGGCTCAAACTCCTCATTAACAATCCCAGTTATCATGTCGATTTCTTCGTGCGCCCGCCGAATCGACGAACATGGCGGGAACCAATCCGAACCATCCAGATTTGAGCATCAGGGTGACTGACTTCCAGACGATCGCAAGCAGCAATTTCACTCGCATCGACTTCAAAGTCTCCGGTTTCAATATCGATCGCTACAATCTTGCCGTGATTACCTTCTTCAACTTGCGATCGAATCTGTGAATCATAAAGTGCATCGCCTCGTTGGGCAAACTCTTCCTTGCTATATCGGGGTTGTCGAATTGCCATAGACTTGACCTTATTTCACCGCTGCTCCTATATTTTAACTCGATCGGTAGTGATGGCGATTCTCTTTCAGAGACGCTACGCGATTGCTATTTGTGAAATCGACTATCGGCAGTGGCGAACGTTATCATCAGATTTAGAGGGAATTATTCTTGTTTGGAGTAAGCCCCCATTCAATATTCGGATACCAATGAGGGATGAATCATGACTTCCATTAGTGTTAAATCGTCTAGTTCCGAACCAGAGAGCATCGAACATTTAAATCCAGTCGCCGGACGGATGATGTTAGCGGCATTCCCGATTCAGGTTCGAGAGGCGTTTGAACGCCGAGCCAAGGAAATCGATTATCCAGTCGCAGCAGTTCTAGAAATGGCGATCGCGGGTTTTCTAGATCGAGAGGCTCTGAGTTTTGTAGAATGCAAACCTCGCTATTAAGTTTAGTTGAAAGTTGAAAAATAAAGCTAATAACTTCGGCGATACTCTGCGATCGATTGCGTTGCTACTCGCAATTTAGCAGAGCTTCAATATCTGCTGCTACAATCTGCTCCAGATTGCGTGTAATTTTCTCGATATCCCAATTCCACCAAGCAACTTTAAGTAGTGCTTGGATCGTCTCATCATCAAACCGTTGGCGAATGCACTTAGCTGGATTACCGCCGACAATTGTATAGGGCAAAACATCCTTCACGACGACTGACTTTGCGGCAATGATGGCTCCGTCTCCCACCTGCACCCCTGGCATCATCACTGCTTCATAGCCAATCCACACATCGTTACCAATGACTGTATCACCTTTATCTGGTAGTTCTCCAGCTTGAGGAGCTACTTTTTCCCAGCCATTACCAAAGATTTGAAACGGATAGGTCGAAAATCCATTCAACTTGTGATTTGCCCCATTCATGATAAACTTTATACCTCTTGCCAAGGCACAAAACTTCCCGATGATTAACTTATCGCCAATAAACGGAAAATGGTAGAGAACATTACGCTCAAAATCTTCTGAATCTTCTAGATCGTCGTAGTAAGTATAATCTCCAATGATAATATTGGGATTTGACACAGTATTTTGAATGAAGCAGATTTGCGGAAATCCCTTCATTGGATGTTTATCTTTTGGATCTGCTCCGTGCAACATCGTTGGCATCGCCCCTCCTGGGAGAATCGTAGCTTTCAAAAATTCAGGTAGGGCAATTCATGAATTGCCCTACCTGAATTTCGACAAGTCAATTATTCAAGTTACCAAATTTTTGCCATCTCTAAGGCGTAGCTTCTCCTTTAGAGAATCTGCAATCCGCTTAATAAACCCAGCAATCGGCACAGCTAGTAGGAGTCCCAGCAGTCCCGCCACTTGAGATCCTGTCAGTACGGAGATCAATACAACTGCGGGATTGAGTCCCGTCATGCCGCTCATCAACCGAGGCGCAACTGCATTTTCAATAATCTGACCGACGAAGACTGCTACTAGCAAAACTTTGATTCCCAGCCAAATATTTTGGAGCGCAAGCAGTGAGCTGATTACAATGATAGTCAGCGTGCCACCAAAGGGAATCAAACTGGCAAATCCAATTGTCAATCCAAATAGCAACCCAAACGGAATTTGCAGCAGTAGGAACACAGTCATCAACGTAACGCCTTGAATGGTCGAGACGATCGCTTGACCTGCAAAATAACTCTGAAAACTTTGTCTGAGCGAGGCTTGAATGCGCTCATTCCAGGGTGCAGGTAGCCAACTCCATAATCCGCTCCATAATGATTCGCCACTAAACACTAATAAGATGGTTAGAACTAGAGTTAAGAGCAAATTTAAGGCACTATTAATCGTATCCAAAGCTAGGAAGATCGCTTTGCGTGATGCTAGTTGCAGGGTTTGAGTGACTCGATCGGTTAATCCTGCTGTGAAGTTAGTAAGATCGAACGGAATATTTTGGAAAATCGGGAGTGTACTGAGGTCGGAAACTTGCTGCTGTGCGGCTGTCAGCCAAGCTGGTAGACGGTTGACAAATTCTTCCAATTGTCGAAACACGATCGGTAATAACCCAAAACCGACTGCGCCCACCAAGACAATTGCTAGAGCTAGCACTACCCCAATTGCCCAAGCTCGCCGTAGTCCGCGTCGTTCCAATAAAGCGATTGGATAGTCTAGTAAAAACGTCACCAAACAAGCTGCAATAACGATGCTGGAAATCGGTTGTAAGGAACGATAAAGTAGCAAAATTAGCCACCCATTTAGAAAAATTAGCGGGAACGTTAAGCTAAATTTGAGCCATCGGGGTAGTTTTTGGTAGGACATTCGATATTAAGCGGTTGCTACTTCAAGAGATCTAGGCTTGCTGTTGTGAGCATAACTTAAATGGCATGTTTGATGCGGGTGGTACCCACAATACTACTGTGCGAGAGGCTACGCCAACGCGAACGAGAAATGTCAGCACAATTGCCGTCAGCACCGCTGTAATTTCAAAAGCTGCACCAATGCCAAATAACTATGGCAGTCTGAGAATCGCACCCGTCTGGCATACCAGCACGATTACCTGCGGCACAAGGCAGACGCTAAAGCGAACGGTAGGCTATGCTAACGAATTGTCTGGGCAAATCCGAATTTCAGAGTGGCACCACATGATGAAAAGAAGCTAAATCAACATAGCGATTCCGATCGTCAACGACGTGAATAATATCCACTAATTGATGATTTAGGATGATGCTACTTGCACCATAAGTATGGCGAGCATGGACATCTCGATCGACAGTTTCATCGATACCGCTCAATGAAACAATAATCTGGGACTGAGACTCAGCTAAGGACTCAGCCGAAAAACCATAAAGGGGACTTTGCTCGTTAATCCGGTGCATCAGTGTCCACGGCAGTGAAAAAGCGGGATTGTGCGATCTCGATACCTGCAATTCATAAAATCGCCGCAGATGTTGTCCTTCTGCGGTAAATTCATCCCGACTGAGGGAGAGCGTTACCTGTGCTTCTAAAATTTGGTTCCGCCGTTGATTGGCAATGCGTAACATCAAGGTAGGCAGATTATCTTGGGGCATAACTACCGCAAACTTGCTAAACATCACCTTGGCGGTGGGGCGAGAAAAGCGGGCAAAGCTAAGTCCTGTCAGTAAGGCGATCGTAAATAGATCGGTTATTGCTTCAATGACAACTATATAATTGGCATAGGTCGTTTTCGGTGATAATACTCCATAGCCAATCCCCGCGAAAGTCTGAACGCTAAAGAAGAAAGCATCTGCAAAGGAGCCATTACCGTTGACGATACAATCTCCGCCCAGCAGATAGAGCCAAGCAAAGCCGATATTCAAGGCTAGGTAGATTAGGGAAACAATCGCGATGAAACCCACCCAAGGTAATGTCAGCATCAAATGGTATGGCTCTTGCCAGTTGCTATACCATTTGTCTATTCCCTGCACTGAGAACAGCCCATCTTGAACCTTGATATGGATGTTATTTTTTGAAGGCAAGTGCTGAAATCGACTGCTGGTTTTGGAGATTTTCATGTTATGCCTGCACTATTGGCGTTTGATGTTTAGTCATGGTATCTCTGAGAGTATTTATTTATGGTTTTATTATTAACAACAGTTGAAGACTGTTGTGCTTTAGGGATTGGTGACTAATTGGGCTTGAAGATCGACAAGGTGAACGCCAACCAGATTTGGTAGCACGATATCGGCAGCGCCGACGCGAGTAATTGGGCCTATACCGATCGATCGCATTCCTGCCGCGATCGCCGCTTGAACGCCCACAGTGGCATCTTCGACGACCACACAGTGGGAGGGATCGATGCCGATTTGTTTAGCCGCGAACAAAAATAAGTCTGGAGCTGGCTTGGGAGGTGCGACACTATCCCCATCCGCGATCGCATCTACCAGATTACCAATCCCTAATTTCTCAATTACAGTACGGGCATTTTTACTCGCCGAACCGATCGCGATTTTAATTCCCGCTTGTCGGAGTTCGGTTAATAAATCGACGGCTCCTGGAAATAGATCGTGGGGGGTAATAGTGGCGATCGATTCCACGTAATAATGATTTTTGCGCTCCATCATCGCCTGAAGTGCCTCTTCTGAGTACTGCTTTGCACCGACGATGTGCATCAGCGATTCGCGGCGAGATACACCGCGCAGGGCTTCATTCGCTTGTCTGTCGAAGGGCAATCCCTCTTCATCAGCCAGTCGTTGCCAAGCTTTGTAGTGATATTCGGCAGTATCCGTCAACACGCCATCGACATCAAAAATATAGCCCTGAATATTAGAAGCTGGAGCTACCGAGGGGGATAGATCGAAGTTGTGCCAAGTGCCGCGCCATTTCAGCTTGAACTTGAGCCGAGTCCAATGCGGTGGGAGATGGGGAATCGCGATGGGACCGTTTTCGGTCAATTGGACTCCGCCAAAGCCGAATACGAGAGCTTGCCAAATACCACCTGCGGAAGCTGCATGGATACCATCTTCAGTGTTGCCGAAAGTATTTTTGAGATCGATGAAGGCTGCCTGCATAAAGTGTTGGTAGGCATCTACCGATTTATCCAGAGTTGCGGCGAGGATTGCTTGAATGGATGAACCGAGAGATGAGCCGTAATCGCTATCGGTACGGGGAGTGTAATAGTTCCAGTTTTCATGCAAGATGTCCTGGCGATTGGCAAATTCTGGCGTGTTGAATAATAAATAGATCAGCATCAGCACGTCGGGTTGCTTGATTACTTGGCTCTGATTTGTCAATGCCATACCGAGGACAGTTTGGATCGATTTAGTGCGGGGTTCGTAGTTGCTCAAGTTGAGATCTTGGAGTGCGAAAAAGCCCTCGAACTGTTCGATCAGTAGTGTTTGGGGATTGTAAGGGATGTACATCCGGGCGATCGTCTTGTGAAAAGACAGTAGATGCACTGGCGTGAGTTGTAACTTTTGGGCTAGTTCGATCGATCGCGCTGGAACCGTTTGTTGTAACCAGTCATGGACGGCGATCGCCTTTGCTAGATGCCATTGCACCAGCCGATTGGTGTAGGCATTGTTTCTGACATCCTCGTGATATTCATCGGTACCAATTACCCCACACAGTTCATAGCGTTGCTCCTTCTCGTGCCACTCCACCCGACTCAGCCAGAATAGAGCCGTATCGAGGATGATTTCAGCCCCGCAGTCGCGCATCCACACATCATCGCCTGTTGCTTGCCAGTATTGCCAGACAGCATAGGCGATGTCAGCACTGATATGAATTTCGCGCTCCCCATTCCAGATCCGCACAGGTTCTACATAAGGATCGCTCGACATCGACCATTTGGGGGTCATCTCATCGCCAGTTGCCGCACTTTCCCAGGCGAACATTGCCCCTTTGTAACCACTGTGGGCGGCTTTGCGTCTTGCTCCAGGCAGGGTATCATAGCGATAATTGAGCAAGCTCCGGGCGATCGCAGGTTGCGTAAATGTAAAGAAGGGCAAGATAAAAATTTCGGTATCCCAAAAGATATGCCCCCGATAGCCAAATCCCGATAAGGTTTTGGCGGGAACGCTGTCAGGATTGGGATCTAGCGATCCCCGATCGGTACAGCCACCAATGAAGAGTTGAAACAAGTTGTAGCGCACGGCTAATTGAGCGTCAATATCGCCCTCGATCTCGATGTCGCTATGCTCCCACATTGCATTCCACGCCTGTTGATGGGTGGCAAGCAGGATCGCGTATGCTGGTAGTTCGGCTAATTTGGCTTGAGCCGCCTGAACTGGCGATTTGGTTTCGCGAGAGGTAAACACTGTTACTAGCTTCTCTACGCTGATGTTTTGTCCTGCTGTGGCGATAAAAGTGGTTGTCAAGGTGGGACAGTCGGGGGTATTTATGACCTGGGATTTGGCATCGGTGCCAATTGCAGTCATTTTCGCCGCCATACCGAGTTCGATCTGAGTACTACGGGTGCGAACGTGCAGCCAGACTCCTTGTTCTGTCTTGCCTCGGTTGAGATGCTCCCAATGGTCGAAGCCTTGGTTTTCGGGATAGCCATTGATACTCGACTGGACTTCGATGGTGCCATCAAAATCGATCGGTGTAATCTCACAGCGCAGTGCCAATACCTGCTCGTCTACCAAGCTAGCAAACCGATCGAACTTTAAATCTACGGTATTACCCCTTGGACTCCGCCACCGGATCGATCGACTCAACACCCCATGTCGCAAGTCCAGCCGCCGCTCGTAGGCGAGAATTTCGCCAGCATCGAGCCGAAACTGCTCGCCATTGATGATGACTACCAAGAACAGCCAGTCGGGACAATTTGCCAACTCGGTATAAGCCACAGGCACATCGTCATACAACCCATTAATTAAGGTAATTGGTAATGCTTTGGGGTATCCTTCCTCAAAACTGCCGCGTGTGCCTAAATAGCCGTTACCGATCGTAAATATGGTTTCTCTGGCGCGTAATTTTGTTGGGTCAAATTCAGGCTCAATTAATGTCCAGTCGGTGTAAATCAGATCGGCTGGGCGGGTGAGAGTGTTCATGAGGTTGCAATAATGGGACTGGAGAATGGTCGTATTTCGCAATTCGTCAAATCTGTCACGATTTTCTATTAACCCGTTGGCGTAGATGCGCCGAGAGGTAATCGTTTTCCTACTAAGTTGATTCAAACTGCTGTTGCAGTCACCAGTGGCGGTAGCAGTTGGCCCCGCAGTAGCAGTCGTAATGTCCCAAAAGCAATGCTGCCGATGATGAGGTTTGCGCCAATGAATAGCAGCACTGCCAAGCCTTCCATCGATCCAGTCATACCGCGTTCGACCAAGTGTAAGGACGACAGTGCTAGAGCGGAAATGCCGAAGGTGAAAGCCCAGTAAGATGCACCAAAAGGTTGTTGGCACAACCACGGTATTAGCCGCAGTGAAATCAAAGCCTGCAGCAGCCCATAGCCGAAGAGGATCTGAGCGAATGCGTCAGGATGACCGCTAGTAATGCCCAAGTAAGCAACACAGCCGACGGCTGGTGGAGCCAGTTGAATTCCCAGGGTCGAACGCAAAGGTCTGGGCAAGGCTTCCAATAGGAATAGGCGATTCATAATGATGGATTCTATTGCCAGCCATGAAAACAATCCCGCCCCAAAAAATAAAATTCCCCAATCTCGATAGTCGAGGGCACTTGCCACGATCGCGCTGACAAAACTACCCGCAACTGTGGGCAGGTAGAGAATAGGTGTGGTCATTTCGGGGCTGCGTCCGCCCATCCAGAGCCGACCAGAACGATATACGCCAAACCCCAACTGACCAATTGCGCCAACTGCGAATAATCCAACAGAGATCGCACGGGAATAGGGATCGATCGCCAATGCCACTAATACCGTAGACACAGGCACCAAACCAACAAAGCAACACAAAATGGGATGACTAAATTCAGCGAGGGCATCGGCTCTGGCCCATAACCATTTGCCAATGTAAGCCAAAATCAACACGAGCCAGACGACAACGGCAATCAGCATCATCATTTCGCCGATCCAGCTTGGTAAGTGCCAGATCTTGGTAGCCACTCGCCAGCAGTTTCCCAGCCCCATTAAACCTAGAATTATCCCAAAAAAGGAGACGGGAATATTAGCTGTCAAGATGGAGAATTTTCGAGGCGATCTCTTCATGGTTGAATTCCTAAATAGTAAGATCGGCATTGAAATAACCGAGCGAGTGAATTAAGGAAGTGATCGATCGATTAAAGGTGTAATGACTGCGATATTTTTAACCAAGTCATCACTGAGAGAAAATCGCTGTTTTAAGTAATTTGGATCGTTGTAACTCAGCCACACTTTCCCATCGGCGGCTTCCCATGCCAGTGCTTTTAGAGGTAAATCTAGAGCGATCGTTGGTGCTGCGACCATCAGTGGCGTTCCAGCTTGAGGATTACCAAATAGCAACAACTGGGTTGGACAAAGATTTAGACCGACTTTTTCGGCTTCAGCCTGTTGGTCGATCCGCGCAAAAATAGTGATGCCTTTAGCTTGAAGGATGGCTACTAATCGATCGATGGTTTCAGGCACTGAATAGGGATTGGGCTGGCTGATAATGCCGTTGGTTGTATTCATAGCATTGGACTCCTCAATGGTTTTAGTAATGGTTATTTTTAGGAGCAGGGTGAGGCGAGGCGAGCAACCAGCTACCAAAGGTTCTTACCATCGATAACCTCGACACACGCTGTGGCTATATCGAAGCCGTCGAACAGACGTGCATTAACCCCGATGCGGCGAGTGGTCTTGTCCCAACTTCCGTCCCGTTCAAAAGCTGGGCTGTCGGAGAAAGTGGTACACCCGCACTCAGGGCAGAAGTGATGCGCCACAAGTTTCGTATTCCAGCGATAAATCGCATCATCGGTTGCTGGTGTTGTTAGTTGAAACTGACTAGGCTGGTAGTACGCCCACAGTGCGCCGCGCTTGGCACAGAAGGAACAAGTGCACCGAGTAATTTCCTCCGGAAGGTCACCCTCGATCCGAAAGGCAGTCTTCCCGCAATGGCATCTTCCCGTAATCATCCTGTTATTTCCGATCTTTTTATCGACTGTATGTGAGTTGTCATTATTTGAGTGTTTAGATTGTCAGATGTATACACTGGCTGCCTATGCCTTAGAAAACAGCATATTTAATCCTTCAGTCATCGTGGGATGAGTCAACACGCCATCGCGCAAAACGGTGTAGTAGGGCATCTGAGCTATCATCACCATCTGCACGGGTGAAATCGCTTCACCCGCTGCATGACAAAAGAGCGAACAACCGAGAATCCGATCGGTCTGGGTATCGTGGCAATTCATGAATTGTCCCTACCCTAAATTTCCAAGGCGATTCATACCACAATTAAGCAACACTGTAATTTCTAACGTTTGCTATTGGTTAATGTCTGTTGCAGCGCAGTTACATCAAGTTGCGGGCGACAGCACCGCCGACCCGTCCGGTAATTCCAGTAATTGCGTACATTTGGATCTCCTTATAATTAGCAGACAATCGATTTACATCTTGTCAAGCTTTCAGCTCAGATAAAGAAGGCGTTCATACCGTCAATGTCAGAGAGAAAAGTCTCGATATTGGCGATCTTACTGTCCTGGAATTCACATACCGAAGCTAAATACTCATCGAGCACTCGTTGGCGTAGCCTCTCCTATGGAGAATCGCCCTGCCGTGCCGTATTGTGCAAAGATAAAGCCACGCTGTCGCTACTGACGAGAACTTGCAGTTGTGAAACGGGTTTGGTTTGAGAAATTGGATTCATTATCATCATGCTGTTGGTATTAAATGTTAAACAATCTGTTGAAATAGCACTGTCTCGATGCTGCAGAGCAGATACGCGAACGCGGCGATCTGATTATCGTTGAGCCGACATCGCCTCCTGTCGGGGTAGCTCTCCAGGCGCACCCAGAATTTCGTCACCAATTTCGGTACTAATGCGATCGAGTAGAGCCATATCCTATGCTGCTACTGACATGCGGATGCCATGACTGATTTTTTCGAGTATCTGCTTGGCTTGGGCGACATCTTCATTTGTCCCTGTCACCAGGATGAGGAACTCACCTGCTTGGATTTTGGTTTCATACTTGAGCACCTCATTTTTGGGGATGCCCAACCCGCCTAAAGCACCAGCTAGTCCGCCAATCGCCGCAGCACCAGTACCCCCCACCAATATGCCTTCCAGCCACCCTGCCAATACGCCAGTAATCGGGCCAGCAATGACGAGCGGAGACATACCAGGAATAAAGATTACGCCAGCACCAGCTAAGATCCCAAATAAACCACCGACGAAGCTACCCCAATAACCACCACCTGCGGCTCCGGCTTTGGCAGTATCTTGCCAGCTTAGAAATCCCTGCACATGTTCGGATGTCTGGTAGTCTTTCCCAACAATTGATAGTTTTTGCATGTCGAAGCCTTGTTGTTGCAGTTCCCGCACTACTGTTTCTGCTTCGGTGTGCGAGGGAAAATGAGCGACGATTGTATGTGTATATGTCATGTTTTTGTGTCCTCGTTCGTGTAACGTCCGCTTTGTGGAATCGTAAATTAAATAACCCAAGTGGTTAAAACCACTCCTTAGAATGCAAAGTCCGCCTTCGTGGACTTTGGATCGCTAGCCACGATTGTGTCTTGACGCGCGTTCTGGAGGTTCCCTCCAGGTCGAGCGCGTCAAGACACAATCGTAGGCATTCTATAAAATAGGTCTAATGTTTTTTAGGATGTCCCGCAGCAACTTGGGCATCCATGCGGTTGCAAATTGCCGTTAGGGTTGCTGCTTCTGCTTCTTCCATCATTGCCAGTGCCAAGTAGACCGATGTAGCCGCATAGTCTTCAGCTTTTTCGGCACGGTGTTCTAGTTTATTGATTTCACGACTTGCTTTCCACTCATCGACACTCGATCGCACCTCAGCTTCTTTTTCCTCAAATTGCGTTTTGAGTTTGGCTCGGTAGTTGTCGAATTCTTGTTTCTTCGCAGCTAGGCTGGCTTTGGCTTCATCGAGTTTCGATTGAATCTCAGCTTGGTTTTTTTTCGTAGCAGATTTGATACTTTTATTGAGCGACTTCGCCCGATCTTCAACTGCCTCTAAATTGTCATGAAGTTGACTTGTGAAGTTGTCAATTGCAGTACTCATGGTGTTTTCGCAGATTTACTAAATTTACAAAACCTATCGTTATCGTCATCATCGAAGAAAAAATTATGCTGCTAAGTTGCCATCTGCATTGAAATTATTGTAGTTAAATACTTCAATTCTAAACGACAACTAGAATAACTATTCGGTAAATTTATAATGTGGATTTATTAACTTTCATATTAAGTCAAAGTTGTGAGGATTTCGTGAGGAAAGTATTTTTAGTGCTCGCTGTTAAAAGCATTTATCTTAATATTCACTTTATTATTTTACTGCTTTCACTCGCTATCGTTAATCAAAATTATCCAATTTATCAATAGACAGATTTTAATTTTGATTTTTCAATATAATTCAGTCAAAAGGGGTATGTAAAAACTAAAACCAATCAAAAAAAGCTCCCAGATGATGAGAAATTTTTTAAAACACAACTTGAATAGATCGCGATCTACACAGTGACGCTTCCACACCAACCCTTTGGGTGTGGCCTGGGCATCTGAGTCCGCTAAAAATTGAGATTCTCTTATCAGAGAGGCTACGCCAACGACGATCGATTTAGCTTCATCTTCAACATCGACAAAATAGACTACCTGGCGGGGAAAGTTTGGAGGATACTCAACAGCGGGTGGTTGCCTATTTTAAGAGCCGGATTTTGCCCCATTTACTCGCAGGCGATAACGTCTTGATTGCCGCACATGGTAACTCGTTGCGATCGATTATGATGATGCAAGGTCGGGTTGAGTCCAGATGAAGTGGTATCATTAGAACTAGCAACGGGTGTACCGATCGTTTATGAGCTGGATGCTGCTGGAAAATCGATTGCTGGCGCAGACGGCAAGCCGTTCGGCAAAAAGATTCTCAACGATTGACATCAATATAGAATGGCATCGATTGTAAATGTTTCAAATCTCTGCCTCCTATCAATTACCTCAATAGCAGAGCCATTTATGCAATCGAGACGTTAAATTCTGCTCAATTATTAGTTCTTCATCATCAAGCAAAAGAATTAATGATGGTTGGATAGCGATCGAATCAAAACAGCTCGTTGGCGTAGCCGCGCCGCGAGGTAATCGAACCAACACTAAATCGATTAAGCTTCGCCTATGCTACACGATTCCGCAAAGATGATAATCTATGAATTAGTTGGCAACGATCGAGCCGAAATCGATTGGTAATGGCTAGCATCTTTGTTTAGAACCCTCAACTCGACTTTTACTCCCAATACCGATCGAGATTCAACTCAAATACCAAACACTTGCAGGCTAAAATAAAGATAAGCTAGTCCCTTCATCAATATCGGCACCCTAGATGAAAATTCTGCACGGTACATGGATTCCCAGCTCCAGTGATGAATTTATCCAAGCAGGAAACTTTTATCTGTGGGTAGAAACCGATACGCCTCCCAAACAGCAGAAAAATCTAGCGGCAAATAGACATCCCCAGCAATTAAACAAAGACGATCTATCAACCGTCTTAGCCGACAAATTAGGTATTACTCCCAAGAATGGCTTGATTAGTCGAGATATTATTACCAAATATTTTATCCTGCCCAGCACCGAGGATCGGCCTTTACCCTCCGTCGAACTCACCCGCTATTTAGAAACAGAATCTCCCGCACCAACAACTTGGCAAATTTGGGCGATCGATTGTTATCAAGTCAACCCAATTGTTAAACTGCTTAACGACATCCATTTTTTATGTCTCTACAGCAATTCGGAAATCCAAATGGGAGCAGATCTCCTCTGCTGGTATCATTATAGTCAATCTATTCAGGAACTTTTACACAAAGATCGGTACATTCCCGCCTTAAAATATCGAGAGCAATCTCCAACCACAGGTAAAAATAAAAAAACAGTTCCAGGCGATCGAATTTATCCAGGTTGGGAAATTGTTTCTGAAGTCTATGAAACTAAAATTCAACAATACATCAATTACTTACCACTTGCCTGTACTGGTGGTTTAAATGCCGCTGATGCACCCATAGAATTCTATGATAAAGAAACCTTACTGCGTCATTTTTCTGAATGTCTCCTGCATGATTATGTTGCCAATACGCCGATTCCTGGTACCTTCGAGAAAAAGATTGCCAACTCCAGACTACTAACTGGCTGTCTCAATCTCCATAATTCAAGTATACCCTGGACAGATAGTCAAGCTTTAGCTATCTATAAACAGTGGCAAACCTGGAAGCAAAAATTGGTAGTAGCCCAAAATAACTCTGCATTTCAACTCTGTTTTCAACTGCAAGAAGCATCAACTCAAACCCCAGATCGCTGGTATCTAAAATTTCTAGTCGCAGCCAAACAAGATCCATCATTAAAACTCGAACTCGATGATTATTGGCAGCTCGACAGTAAAGCTAAACAAAATATTCATCGCCAATTTGGCACAGAATTTGAAAAAGACTTACTCCTAAATTTAGGTTACGCCGCGAGAATTTATCCTCAAATTTGGCAAGGCTTAGAAACCGATAAACCCGTCGGCTTTTGCTTGAGTCTCACCGACGCTTTTGACTTCTTAGCCCAGAGTGCGTGGGTATTAGAAGATGCAGGCTATAAAACCATCGTCCCCGCTTGGTGGACTCCTCAAGGTAGAGCTAGAGCTAAACTCCGCCTCAAAGCCTCACCGAAAAAGTCTGGCACTAGTAAGGCTGAAAAAGGCTTATTTCACTTAGATAATCTCATCGACTATCGCTACGAACTTGCCATCGGTGACGAGCAAATCACCCCCCAGGAATGGCAGAAATTAGTCGATGCAAAAGCCCCACTGATTCACTTTCGTGGACAATGGATGGAATTGGATCTGACTAAAATGCAGCAAATGCTCCAGTTTTGGCAGTCGCATCAGGACACTCAACCAGAATTGACGCTCTTAGAATTAATCCAAAAAACTGCTGCGGCTAATGAGGAACTCGAAGTTGAAGCCGATGATAGTTTAGCCGCGATGATGGCAAATTTAGGCGATCCCAGTCAGCTCGAACCGATCGAAAATCCCTTGTTATTACAAGGAACCCTACGCGAATATCAAAAACGTGGGGTAGCCTGGATTCAATATCTCGAACGCTTGGGTTTAAATGGTTGTCTGGCTGATGATATGGGTTTGGGAAAAACTATTCAAGTAATTGCTACCTTAATCGCCGAAAGAGCGACAACATCAGAAATTTTGCCGACGCTCTTAATCGCCCCAACATCCGTACTAGGTAATTGGGCTAAAGAAATTGAGAAATTTGCTCCCCATCTGAGAGTATCAATCCATCATGGTAGCGATCGAATTCAAGAATTAGCAGCCTTTAAAACTGCGACAACCGAATGTGATGTAGTCATTACTTCCTATACGTTAGTCAGAAAAGATAGTAAATTACTACAAGCTGTAGATTGGTATCGAATTGTCATTGATGAAGCCCAAAATATCAAAAATCCCGCCGCAGAACAAACCAAGGCGATTCTCAAGTTACCAGCCGCTCGTCGCCTCGCCTTAACCGGAACCCCCGTCGAAAATCGCCTATTAGATTTATGGTCGATTTTCAATTTTCTCAATCCTGGCTACTTAGGCAAAGAAGCTCAATTTCGCAAATCATTTGAAATCCCCATCCAAAAAGATCGCAGCCAAGTTCAATCGCTCATCTTGAAAAAGCTAGTCCAACCGTTTATCCTGCGTCGGGTTAAAACGGACAAGACAATTATCAAAGACTTACCGGATAAAGTAGAGCATAAACAGTATTGCAATCTTACCAAAGAACAAGCATCTCTCTATGAAGCTGTCGTCAAAGATGTCGTCAAACAAATAGAAAGTGCTGAGGGAATTGGGCGTAAAGGATTGATATTAGCTACCCTGATGAAACTCAAACAAATTTGCAACCATCCCCGCCAATTTTTGCAAGATAATAGTGAATTTAGCGTTAACCGCTCTCACAAACTACAGCGGTTGGGTGAAATGCTCGAAGAAATTACGGCTGAAGGAGAAAGCTTATTAATTTTTACCCAATTCACTGAAATTGGCGAAGCTCTGCAACAGTATCTCAAACAAATTGGTTATCGTACCTATTATCTGCATGGCGGTACATCTCGCCCCAAACGAGAACAAATGATAACTGAATTTCAAGATCCCGAAACCGAACCTTCAGCTTTTGTCTTGTCGTTAAAAGCGGGTGGTGTGGGCATTACCCTAACTAAAGCCAACCACGTTTTTCATTTTGATCGTTGGTGGAATCCCGCAGTAGAAGATCAAGCAACCGACAGGGCTTTTAGAATTGGACAACAGAAAAATGTGTTCGTTCATAAATTTATAACTCTAGGTACACTAGAAGAACGCATCGACGAAACGATCGAGAATAAGAAAAAGATTGCCAGTTCGATTGTCGGAGCCGATGAATCATGGTTGACAGAGTTAGACAATGAAAGCTTCAAGAAGTTAATTGCCTTGAACAAACAAACTGTATTGTAAATAAGATTGCATAACTATGGCTCAATTTAGTAGAACCTGGTGGGGACAGCGATTTATTCAGGCGTTAGAAGAGTTTAGCGACGAGGCTAGATTGGGGCGCGGACGTGCTTATGCCCGCAACGGTAAAGTTAAGGAACATCAGATTGCTAACGGTAAAATTACCGCTCAGGTTAGAGGCTCTATCAATCCCTATTTTGGCGTTTATAAAGAACCGCTTTATAAAATATCGATCGAGATTAAACAGATATCAGCAGCAGATTGGTCGAAAGTAATTTCTCGTCTCGGTGCTAAAGCAAGTTTAATCTCTAAACTCCTCTTAGGTGAAGTCCCCGATAATATCGAAGCAACTTTCGCCGAACTTAATTTACATCTACTTCCCCACAGTCGTAAAGATTTTCAGACAGACTGCTCCTGTCCCGATTATAGTAATCCCTGCAAACATATCGCTGGAGTTTACTATCTAGTTGCAGCAGAACTAGATCGAGATCCTTTTTTATTATTTGAACTGCGGGGAATCTCTCGCTCAAAACTTAAACAGGAATTAGCCAAATCGCCATTAGGAAAAGCTCTAGCTTCAACTCTCGATGAGGTGGAAGTACCGATAGCATCGACAGATTCTTATTATACCAAGCCTAAAAAAATCGCTCTCGATCTCCCTGCCACACCCAAAGATTTTTGGCAAGGAGCGCAACGATTGCCACAAACAGTAAACGTAGACGAAATTGCCACTATTCCCGCTGTTGTCGTCAAGAAGGGGGGTGATTTTCCACCGTTTTGGATGCAGGATAACTCTTTTCTAGAAGTGATGACAGAATTATACGAGCGAGTACGGAAAAAAAATAGTTGATTAGTTGTGAAATCGACACTGCTTAATGAGCTGTGAAGAATGCGATTGTGTAGAAGTAGTTACAATTTAGCGCAACACCCAAACCCGATCGAAATGAGACAAAAGGAGATACAATAAATCGAAAAAATAGAATTAGAGATCTGATGCTGCTAGTTTTTTTGTCTAAGTATAATTCTACGATCGTTTCTGCATATGGTTTATAGTTATGACCGATCCAATTCCAAGTAAAACATAGTGGATTTACCTCACAATATCCTCACATTTTAAAGTTAGGATTAAATATGGTTGATTTTAAAGGTCAAACTAGTTATCTTAGTTTTTTAAGTTGACCAAATAATGGACTCCGCGAAAATCCCTACTGGCGAGATAAATATTTCATTGCCGAATGGACGAGCGAATAGCAAGATCGCTGGGGTCAAGTCATCCGTGAATTAGGTTTTAATGCGGTGTGGGGGATGTCCGATCCGTTCCAATACGGTTCGGTTAATCAGCGACTGAAGTCGCCGCTAGTGATGCAAAGTCCGCCTACGCGGACTAATACTAGAGAAGATTCAAGTTTAACCGAACCGTATTGCGATCCGTTCGCCTTTAGTCGTGCTGTCAATATCAATCTGCCTAAATGGTCGGCTTTAATATTTAAGAAGCAGTAGATTTAAAGGGGACATATTCTCATGGTTACAAATATCTTAGTAACAGGGGCGACGGGTAATGTTGGAAGAGAAGTGGTGCGCTTACTCTCCGATCTAGACTATCCTGTCACCGCAGCAGTTAGAAATCCGATCGAATCTCAAAAGAGTTTCGGTAGTAATGTTCGATGTGTTTTATTCGACTTTACTAACCCTGAGACTTTCACCGATGCTTTCGCTGGAATTAACAAACTTTTTTAGTACGTCCACCTGCGATCGCGGATATTCACAAAATCATACCTGCTTTAAATGCCGCCAAACGAGCAGGTGTTGAAGAGATTGTATTTCTATCAATTATTGGTGCAGATAAAAACAGAATCGTGCCTCACTATGCAATCGAACGAGCAATCGAACAATTAAATATTCCCGCAGTATTCTTGCGCTGTAGCTTTTTTATGCAAAATCTCAATACCACCCATCGGGAAGATATTCGGTTGCGTGACAGGCTGTTTATGCCTGCTGGCAATGGTAAGACGAGTTTTATCGATGTGCGAGATATTGCTGCGGTTGCCGTCAAAATATTAACAGAAGTAACGGATAGAGCCAAAGCAGAACTACGAAGCAACCGTGCTTACGATCTTACAGGTACAGTAGCTCTGACTTATGCCGAAGTCGCAACCATTTTTACCACTGTTCTAAGCAGACCGATTCACTATACTAATCCCTCAATTCCAACATTTATTTGGCAAATGTTACAGCAAGGATTCCCGCTGCCATTTGTCTTCGTAATGGTGGGCATCTACACAACCGCTCGATTTGGGTTGGCAGATTTGGTGGCATCAGATATACAGCAACTACTTAATCGCTCACCAATTTCGATCGATCGATATGTTGAGGACTATCAAGAATGTTGGCTGTAAAGAATCCGATTTTCAAAGAAAAGGATACACCAACGGCAAGTTAATAAAATACCTCGTCAGAGAATTTAATCATGCCAACAGCAACAGATTTTAAGGACTACTACGCGACCCTGGGAGTGCCCAAAACGGCAACTCCTGAAGAAATCAAACGAGCTTATCGTAAACTTGCCCGCAAGTGCCATCCCGACCTCAATCCTGGAGATAAAACCGCTGAGGCAAAGTTCAAAGATCTCAATGAAGCAAATCAGGTACTTTCCGATCCAGAAAAGCGGGAGAAATACGACCAATTTGGTCAACACTGGGATCGACCTGGTTATGGTCAAGCACCGCCACCCGGCGGTGCTGGTGCTGGGACTGAAGATTTTGGTCAGTATGGTGACTTTGACTCGTTTATCAACGATCTACTGGGTCGGGAACGTAGAACTTCTACTAATCGCAATACAGGTGGCGGCTTTGACGATTTTGGGGGTGGGTATCGACAAGCTCCCGCACCAGATAGGGAGATTGCTTATACACCTTTGAATATGCCGCAAATGCTGCCCAAACCTCGATCGCGGTCATACAGGTTTATGTCCAGTTGGGCGCGATCGAACCCACAGGCTCGATGCTACATTCGCGCCAGATTGCGCGAATTGCTCAGATTCAGCGGTTGCGGCAAGATTTGGGGGTGAATTTAGTCGGAGCCGCGATCGTGCTAGATCTGGCGCAAGAAGTGGCTCAGTTACGGGCACAGCTTGAGGTATATCGATCGCAACCACACAATCCGCTATGAGATACTCAAAATGACAGTAGTAAAAACTATCGGTACCGATCTGCGAGTTTGGATGAGTCAGACTTTTGCTAGCTGGCGGGGCGACTTAACGGGGGGATTAACCGCCGCCGTCGTTGCCTTACCGCTGGCTTTGGCGTTTGCCGTCGCCAGTGGCGTAGATCCAAAAGCTGGGCTGTACACGGCGATCGTGGCGGGGACGATCGCCGCTGTCTGTGGTGGCTCTCCCGTCCAGATTACTAGGCCAACTGGAGCGATGGCGGTGATTCTCGTGGGAATTCCGCATTGGAATGACTTCGGGCTAATTCGAGAACTAATTAATCCAGCCCTGGCATTGGCGGCATTGGGTAGTATTGAGTCCCTGCTCTCGGCTGTAGTGGCAGATGGGATGACCGTCAGTGAAAAACATGATAGCGATCGCGAGTTGATTGGGCAGGGTTTAGCAAACATCGTCGTGCCATTTTTTGGCGGCATTCCGGCGACTGGGGCGATCGCTCGTACGGCAGTAAATGTCCGATCTGGCGGCAAAACTCGCTTGTCTGGAGTAATTCAGGGGGTGGCGATCGCGATTATTGTGCTGACATTGGCACCATTAGCGGCGCAAGTGTCCCTCGCCGCACTGGCAGGCATCCTGATGGTAACAAGTGTGCGGATGATTGAGTGGGAAGCGATCGGCTTGCTGATGCGGGCGACTTATGCGGACTTTGCAGTGATGATGCTCACTTGGATGGTGACAATTTTCTTCGATCTGGTACTGGCGGTAGAAGTGGGGCTGATTGCAGCAGGGGCATTGTTTATCAAAATTCAGCGGAATACACAATAGTATTCCGATCTACCGTTCATCCTGACTCACATGCAGCGATCTCTGCTGCGGGTTTTTGACAAAGGTATCGATCTCTCTAGCAATTTGATGAGGCTCTCTGCCTTCCGAATAATTTATCATTATCCAGATGCAATATGTAAACCACTACAGCCAACCCCATTTGCCACCTCAACCCAAAGTAGTTTTAATCGTAGGCATTCTATCGGTAGCAACTTGGGTTAAAGCCATCCTCACAAGTTCCTTGGATTTGAACTGTACTCTGGAAGTTGGCACCCACTGTATTCACGGAAGGTCGATCCATGCCGATTGACAACAACCGTAAATCCGCTGCCACGATCCGATCGAACTAGACTCGAACATATCGACAATCTGCTCATCGCCATTGCTATTAGAGGACTGGATTATGCTCAGTACCGCTCTCAAACTGATTCCCGAACCAGCTCGTTCCCAAGCATTTATTCTGTGGTTTGACGAAGTTAGCATCAACGATCTCCCGCTGGTGGGTGGTAAGTGAAATGATCCAGCAACTCGCTCCCAAAGGTGTGAATGTGCCCAATGGGTTTGCCACTACTGCGGCTGCTTACCGCTACTTCGTCGCCCAAGCGGGTTTAGAGCCTAAACTTCGTCAGATTTTTGCAGATTTAGATGTAG
>NZ_JBGSQZ010000277.1:0-5168 GCF_041737865.1 Chamaesiphon sp. | reverse complement strand
ATCGATAGCTGATGCCAAGGTGCCTTCGTCGGTTAAAGCCGGAGTCAGAGATAATGAAGTAGGGGTAGTCATCGTGGCTGTTTTTGTTTTTGTCTAGCCAGACTCTACCCCTTTTTCCACTCTTTGCGATCTACTGAATCTAACTAACTTAACTCATGCGGACTGGACTGGAAACGTGTTCGTGGATAATCACCCAGCGACCGTCCTGTTTTTCCCAGACCATCGAAGCATGAGCATGTTCGGCATATTTTTTACCCGTATCACGATCCATAAACTCAGTTGTGAATGTGAATGTTGTTGACCCCATTTTGCCGTCCGTAGTGACTTTGACATTATCATCGATCGCGGTTTTTGCCTGTTTTGATGCTTGCATTATCGGTTCCCATAGATCCTTATAGCTCTGGTATCCCTGAGTAACGGTTCCTGCTGGCGAAATCGTGTCAAATTCCAAAAATCGATCGCTGCGGTCGTACAAATGATCGACGCGAGTCATTGCGAAAAGGCTGTCTCCCGAACTCCATCCCTTTTCCCATGCGGTTACACTTTGCTTGAGCAAATCGACATCGTTTGGAGCAGCCTGCACAGGTTGGGCTAGCCCAATACTAATTATGCCGACGACAAGCAATGCCAAGAGATCTCGCAGTAATCTTTTCATTGTAAATTCCTTCTTTTGCGGATAGTCCTTAAAACAAATAAATAATTGAGAACGGCTCTGTTTACCCTAAGTGAAGTATAGTCATGGTTTTAGCCGTGCTTCTACCAAAAGTTGATTGAGCAATTCGAGCTTTTCTTGGCTTAGGTGTCCGAGTTGCTGTCGATGTAGCTGCCAAATCAGGGGATCGAGTTTTTGAATCAGATCTAGACCTAATTGAGTTACTCTGACTCGAACAACGCGACGATCTCCTTCATCTCGTTCGCGTTCGATTGATCGATCCTTCTGCAACCGATCGACTAAACGAGTAATATCAGGATCGCGTGCCACCATGTACTGAGCAATAGACTGGCTCGGAATTCCAGCATTTCCGACTCTTGCAACCACTTTAAGGACATTATAGAGAGGCTGCGACAGATTATACTGCTTGAACAGTTCTGCTACCTCGTCGCTCAAGAGGGCATGAGTCCTAACGAGATTGAGGTAAGCTTCCTGTTCTGGCACTTGAAAGGGCTGAGATTCACCCAATTCTGCGTGGAGAGTGGAATGTCGAGGCATTTTTGTTTTGCTCATACGCTTAATATACTTCGCAAGGATAGTCGTGTCAACAAGTATTTGATACTTGTGTTCTCGTAACAGCCTGTAGCTAACGAGCAAAGGTCTAGAATGGGTTCTATAAATCTGTCTGAGCGATTTCTAGCATCTTACGATAAATGGAAACTGCAAGGATTCCCAGTTCTCATTACCTGAACACACATTCATGTGTTAGGATATACAGATAACTCAAAGGAGAACCATCATGTCTACTGTTACTCAAATGAAATGTGCTTGTAACTCCTGCCTGTGTATAGTTTCGCTCTCAGACGCGATCGTCAAAGACGGCAAACATTACTGCGGCGATGCTTGTGCTAACGGTCATACTACCGGACAAGGTTGCGGACATACAGGCTGTGGCTGCGACAAATAGATGTCAGATCGATCTACCGAACCAGTGACGATCGAGGACGGGGAAGATCTTTGTTGTGAAGCTCCCCATCCCACTCACTCTGACGATACAAATTCCTCACCCACCGAAATGCTCTCGGTGGAAAAGGCACAGCGTCTGTCAGAGTTTTTGGGCTTTCTAGCCGATCCCAATCGGTTGCGAATTCTCTCGATCCTCGCAGCGAAGGAAATGTGCGTTGGCGATCTAGCCGTGATGTTGGAGATGAACGAATCGGCGGTATCCCATCAGTTAAGAACGCTCAGGGCAATCCGATTGGTCAATTTTCGCAAGCAGGGGCGGCATGTATTCTATAGCCTGCAAGATCGTCAGATGCTCGACTTTTATCAGTTAGTGGTCGAGCAGATCGATACAACAATCTAGAAGTTAGTGACAGTTTGGCACTCAGATCCTCTAGCTAGCTGCGTCGATGCAAAACGAAGCCGTTGTTATTTGGGGCGATTCGATCGG
This sequence comes from Chamaesiphon sp., assembly GCF_041737865.1. NCBI lineage: Bacteria > Bacillati > Cyanobacteriota > Cyanophyceae > Gomontiellales > Chamaesiphonaceae > Chamaesiphon > Chamaesiphon sp. Next base: position 3,063 of record NZ_JBGSQZ010000277.1, on the reverse strand, counting down.
ATCGCCCTTACGACTTCGATCGCAGCTAAAAGGTAAAAGTAGTCCGCACCGCACCGATGACAGCACCGCTACTATTCGCATCCTGATTCGGTGCCGTCAGATAAATAATCCCTGGCGTGATAATGAGACTATCGCTGACCTTAAACTGATAAAATCCCTCAATATGCAATCCAGCTTTGGTATCTGAACTACCATCACTAGCAAAAGTTACGCGTGGTTCTTGCCCGACGAGGAACCCAGCTAAATTCCCTTTACCACCTAAATCTGGTGCAGCGGCTGTTAGTGCCCAGTTCCAGATTTGTCTGTCTACACCAGCCGCCGATTGATTTTGGGTATAGCCAACCCAACCACCCAAGGCTAACTGAGGATTCAGTTGAAACGAACCTTGCAACCCAAAGTTATTGCTAAGACCACTCAAATTTTCAGCATTATTACTTCCCGTTCCAAATGCTGAGTTCAGAGTCCGAGCATAGGTTACGCCAACTTTAGAATTTTCCCCAGTCTGAAAGGTGAGTTGAGCGATGGCACCATAACCGCCCCCAAATAAGCCACTCCCTGCGGCTGGAGTCTGACCATCATTAGCTAAATAACCCAAACTTAGTTCGGTGGTATCGCTTAACTTATGTCGAACGCCAACACCAACCCCGCTCACTGTATAGTAAATCGAGGGACGATTACCAAATGCCGAAATCGAGCCACTCGCACCATCCCCATCAAAATAAGGATTGATCGTATCGGTAAAGTCATCTGCTGCCCCGGCATTTGCTGCAATTACCACCTGAGTTTGCGATGTGAGTGCAAATTCATATTTGAGCGTATCGATGCCGATGCTACTGGTAGTTGTACCATCAGTCCAAGATAAGTTGCCTTCATTGGTAGTGGTGCCAGTTGTCCCCGCCGTGACATTTTGGTTGGATAAACCTAATCCGACAGCTTGCAGTCGGGTAGTGAGGGTGCCACCATTGATATCCGTGATGAGTTCGAGCCGAGTCCGATGTCCGAAGGCGGGATTGCGCTCGAAATCTCCAGTAAAAGTCCCTGTTGCCCCAAAAATTACTTGTCCTTCCAGTTTGGTGTTTAATGAAAACTGATTGGGTGCTGGAGTTTCTACTTTAGGTGCTTCTGGTGGAACTATTGGATCTGGCGAGGTTATCGGGGGCGGAGGTGTCTGCGTAAGTTCTAATTGGGGGGAGGATGAGGCTCTAGTTTCCGTTTTGTTGGCTTTTTTCTTGACTTTTTTCTGACGAGGTTGCTTTTTTCTGACTGCAATTAGCGGGTTGGGACTAAATTGAGAGACTGTGGCTGTAACCGATCTGGGTGTAGTCGTAATTGAATCTGCGGCTTGGGCACCAGTTACTAATAATAAGGTGGCACATAATCCGCTGGCAGTAATTGTCAGCCAGTTTAGATATTGGTTTAAGTTATTCATTTCGATCGTTTTGAATTGTAAAAATGCTAGTTGCTGTTATTTTAAGAAGCGATTGATGTTACCATTCGTTTGCGTAGCCTCTCTGTGCGCGGAGCGTCTGCTTCAGCAGAAAGAGAATCGCTTGTTTTTAGTTGAGTTCGATTCGATGCTCAGAGTGAAACCGTACAAATGAACTTATTTAGCCGTAAAAGGAGTGAATTTACCACCCAAACCTTCAACGATCGCTTTAGTATTAGAAATCAACATCTTTTGATAAGTTCCACCTGGACTGCTCACTTCACCTAAGCCATCTACATAGAGTTCCTGCTCTGCTACTTTCACTTTTGATTCTTGAGCGATCGCCGTAATTAATTTGGGATTAAGAGTCAACTCTGCAAAAATAGTCGGTACTTGCGCTTTTTTAATTTTGCCAACAAGTTCCTTTGCTCTAGCTGCATTGGGCTTTTCTTCCGTACTCAATCCTTCCAAAGCATCGACCGGAATTCCATAAGCTTGGGAGTAATATCCCAGGGCATCATGAGTGGTAAATAACACCTTTTTGGCAGCCGGAATCGTACCGATTTGAGATTTAATCCAGGTATCGATTTGTCCGAGTTCTGTTGTTAATTTTTGGGTATTTTGTTTATAAGTTGCTGCTTGGGCTGGAACTAGTTTCTCTAAGCTAGCCTCGATCGTTTCGGCGATTTTGATGCCATTCTGGGCATTATTCCAAACGTGCGGATCGGTAGCACTCTTACCATCTTCTTCAAATTTCAGCGGCTGAGTTACCGCTACTTCATGTACGGCTACTTTTGGAGCTGGATTAGATGTTGCTTTAATCGCTTTAGTTAGATCTGGCTCAAAGTCATAGCCACCATATAAGACTAGTTTAGCGTCTTCGATCGATTGTCTGGCTTCTGGTGTCAGTTTGTAGACATGGGGATCGCTACCAGGAGCCAGCAGGCAGACTACATTAACAGTGCTAGCCGCAATTTGTTTGGTCAAGTCGCACAATACAGTATTAGTAACAACTACTTTCGGGCTGCTCTCTGTACTTGCGGCTGTGGTTGCGGCTGGAGTTTCGCTAGCGGTGGGACTAGTGGCATCTGTCGGCTGTTTACTGTCGGGTGTTGTACATCCAGCTAGCACCCCTATTGTTAGTAGTGACGATACCAGCCAGTTGTGGCGGAGTGGTTGGTTTGAATCTGAGCGACGAGGGCTAATTTTCACGATCTGTTGAATTGGTAAATTGTGGGCGGGTTGCTGGCGCAGTGACGGGTGAGGGGCAAAGTCTGTATAGCAAATCTATGATAGAATGAGAATCATTATCGCATCGAGTGAAATCATCTTAAATGGTGGAGCAGCTTGCTGTCAATTGGATCGATCGGCTAGTACGCACTTAAATAGTAACTACTCAGGCTTAAAAAATTAGGGAGATTTTGGATAAACGGTAGTTATGGTTGTAGAATTTGACAGAGATATGGAACGGACAGCAACGCATTGAAGCAGGCACCCAAAAAACTAACTATCAATAAAGACGAAATCCTTGCTTGCTATGCCCAAGGGGAAGAAGCAGTGATGGCGTTGGTAGAAAATTTAGTGGCGCGGATTAATGCACTCGAAGCAAGGATCGAAGTATTAGAAAATCAGAAAAG
>NZ_JBGSQZ010000256.1:0-16396 GCF_041737865.1 Chamaesiphon sp. | reverse complement strand
TCATACTCAATACCTATAATTTCCTTGGCTCGATCTGGATGCTTTTCAATATATTGCAGTGGGTTTGGCATATTAGATAAAATACTATTTTACAGTTTTGCTATCTTTTTTGTCCACAGATTATATTTAGGATTGGTCTATAGCACTTAGAGTCTGTGCAGAACCACCCCCAGCAGAATCTGTAGTCGTTTTTGCTGGCGGCACCATTTCTAATGATTGTACCGATCGATGTGTGCAACCAACAAGGTAATTAATTGATAGTTGATAGTTGATAGTTGATAATTGATAATGTGGATTCTGGCTCCCTCCCCTTGATAAGGGGAGGGCTGGGGTGGGGTAAAGTTACGCGACTAAAATTGACGCAGAAAGCGCAAGTCACTGCCATATAGCTTGCGAATGTCGTCGATCTGATGTAGCACCATTGCGAGACGTTCTACCCCAAAGCCAGCGGCAAATCCACTGTATACTTCTGGATCGTGACCGACTTTGGTAAGTACATTTGGATCTACCATGCCACAACCCATAATTTCTAACCATCTACCTTGCCATTGCACATCGACTTCGGCAGAAGGTTCGGTGAAGGGGAAATAACTAGCGCGGAACCGAATCGGTAACTCCATCCCAAACGCTTGAGTCAAGAATTCTTTGATGGTACCTTTGAGATCGGTAAATGTCAGATCGGGTGCGATCGCGAGGATTTCAATTTGATGAAATACGGCTGAGTGTGTCGCATCGACAGTATCTCGGCGATAACAGCGTCCGGGGGAAATAATCCGCATCGGCGGTTCGTTCTCCTCCATATAATGGATTTGTACCGAAGAAGTGTGGGTACGGAGGAGATTTCCATCGGGTAGATAGAAGGTATCCTGCATGTCCCGCGCGGGATGATCTGGTGGGGTATTCAGAGCCTCGAAGTTGTAGTAATCCGTCTCCATTTCTGGCCCTGTGGCGACGGTGTAGCCCATACCAACAAAAATATCAATCATCCGATCGATCGTCGCATTGATCGGGTGAATCCGTCCCTGCGAACGATACCCACCTGGCATTGTCACATCGAGGGTTTCTGCGGCTAATTGCGCTTGAATTTGAGCAGCTTGGAGATCGGTTTTCGATCGATCGAGTTGTGCCTGAATCGCATCCTTCACCACATTTGCCGCCGCCCCAATCGCGGGACGTTCTTGGGCAGGTAGTTTTCCCATCCCGCCCAAGATCTTCGACACTTCACCTTTTTTGCCGAGATAATCGACTCGTAGTTGCTCCAAGGCTTCTAATGTTTGAGTTTGAGAGATCGCCTCTAGTGCTGTCGCTTGGAGTGTCGCTAGTTGTTGTTCGAGATCGCTCATGAGTATCGCCGTGCCAGATTTTTACAATTAACAGTTATTTGGCACCAGTCCTTTGGCGGAGCCTCTCTTGTGGAGAATCGACAACTGTTCACCAATCTAGATTTTAACCGATCGCGCGGCTCCTCCCGATCGAGCCTTGATGACATTATCCCTTCTCAGTCTCAAATTAGAGATCTAGGGTAGTCAGTGGATGGTAGATGGTGAATAGTGAATAGTGGATCGTCTATTGCTTGGCTGGGCAGGGAGGATGACGAAAATGCAGTACACATTTTAAGTCCAAATCGCCAATGTTAGCTAATCGGTACTAGATGGCAAATTGTCTGGATCGATGCCTTGCGATCTCAAATAAGCTACCAGTTGCTCGGCACGCTGATGCTCTTGCTCGGCACGTTGGCGTTCTTGCTCGGCGCGTTGACGCTCCTGTTCGATCTGCTCTACAGCCCACGGGAGCATCGTTCCCGACTCATCCCACCATCGCAACCAATAACCCGAACGCCCCTCTTTACTACCCCGCCATGTACCTAGAAATAAGTTCATTTCGGCGATCCATTGTCGTCCATCGGCATCGGGTAGCACCAATTCATAGCGATCATTTTGGAGTTGATAAAACTCTAATAACCCACCTTCGGGTTCAAAAATAGCGTAAATCGGTACTCGGAGAATTTGCTCGTAAAAAAACCATTTGCCAGGGGGAAAGGTGCGTTTGACTGAGTATTCGCTGCCATCCACATCGGAGATAAATTCCATCACGAGCGTGGGTAGATCGCCTTCAGCGTGGGGTGTATAGCTTCTCCTAGTAGATTCGATCGGGTTGGCTGCGGCTACATACAACCAATCGGGGGCTTTCACCACAATTTTTTCGTCGATGGTTGCACATAGTCCAAAGTTGGAGAGGATCAGCATCTGCGGCTGAATAAATCCATTTAGTTCCAAGCTTTCGCGTAATGCTCCGGCGAGCAGCGGTTGTCCATCATTGTCCACCGGATCGTCCTCCAATTGAAAATCCTTGGGCAACGGTTCCCAAGTCACGACTAATTCATGGTTGATTCTAGCTGTGCTGAGTTGAGCAATCATGGCTGCTGCCTCGTTTATCTAGTTTGATTTTATCCTGTTCGACGCTCGGTTTGGTTTGATTCTGCGATCGAATTCCCCGACTAAATAACCCAAGTTGCTACCTATACTCAAAGTGGTTAGACTCACATTTTGCACCAATGCGTAGATACTATTGCTGCGATAACCTATGGGTACCCACGAGGGGCACCCCTACAAGTTGTTTGTAGGGGTGCCCCTTGTGGGTACCCTCGGATCTACACTAGCCACGATTTCAATCGTAGGCATTGTTATCGATCTTTACACCACACCCGATCGAGAATTTACTAATTTCGCCGCAAGTTTAATTGCTTCTATCATACTTCTAGCGTCAGCAATCCCCAATCTGGCAATATCAAATGCAGTACCATGATCGGGGGAAGTCCGCACAAATGGTAAACCAATTGTCGTATTGATCGCTCGATCGAATGCCATCAATTTGACAGGAATCAAACCCTGATCGTGATAGAGAGCCAGATAAGCATCTGCGGCTTGTGGATCGGGATGAGTCCCAAACCATGCTTGCCCGGGCTTCACCCACATTGTATCTGGCGGTAATAGTCCGAGCAATTTGTACTGTGGATAAATACTCCGCTCAGTCTCCAACCAACTAGCCAACCAATCTACTTCTTCACACCCTAATTGTCCCCCTTCACCGCTGTGGGGATTTAATCCAGCAATCGCGATCGTCCCCGATTGTAGTCCAAAATCTACCTGCAAACACTCAACCAATAACCCCAATTTGAGGCTGAGTAATGCTGGAGTCAGAGCTTGGGAAACTTGAGTCAGCGGAATATGTGTCGTCGCCAGCAGCGTCCGTAATGTCCAACCAGTGTGGGGAGAAACACCCACAAATAGCATCCCAAAGCGGTCTAGATTCGCCTTGAACGCGAGTAATTCCGTTTGACCTGGAAAATGATGTCCCGCTGCTAACCAAGCCGATTTAGCGATGGGTGCAGTGACGATCGCTTCAAACTCACCCGCAAGTGTTCGATCGATCGCCAGCTCCAGGTATTCAAAACTCGCCGCACCACTCGCCGCATTACCCTGTCCGACTTTTACGCCGTCGCGAATTGCTTGGGTAAGTGGCACATCGATAATATTTAAGTCAGCCGGATTTGCCAACTCAATTGCGGCGGGGATTTGCTGGCGTAAATGCTGATAACGATCGATTAATAATTCTACATTAGCGACTAGGGTAAGATCGTAATCTGCTAAAGCTCGATCGCCCAGAGCTTTGAGCACAACTTCTGTCCCAATCCCTGCCGGATCGCCTAATGCAATAACTAGTCTAGGTTTGCTCATGATTTAACATCTGGTGCTTCAAGCTGAGATCGGGCCAGTCGCGACGAAGAAGAGCATAGAGATCGTGGTCTACGTATCGATCGTAGAGCCATTCTGCATCACGAGCGATACCTTCATGCGTAAAACCTAGTCTCAGGGGAATAGCGCGGCTGCGCTCATTTTCAGTAGCGCAGGTAATTACCACTCGATTGAGGTTAAGGATCGTGAAGGCATAATTGATGAGGCTGCGACAGGAAGCCGTCATAATTCCTTGACCTTGATGAGATGGTACCAACCAATAACCAATATAACCGAGCCGATTGTGCCGATCGATCCGGTTAAACCCGATCGTGCCAACAATACTGCGATTGTAACAAATAGCGGCAACAAAGCCCTGGCGATCGGTAAACTGTTCGAGCATAGATTCGATAAAATTGCGCGTATTGGCAACATCGTTTATCGAGTCCAGCCACGGTAGCCATTGGCGGAGATGAGTACGATTTACATTTGTCAGTGCAAACAGCTCTTGAGCATCAGCAGTCTGAAGCAAGCGCAGCTCGTGTCGATCGCTCAATCGATAATAAAACATAGATACTCGCTCCCTCCCCGTATCGGGGACTAGGGTGGTGGAAAGATCTCCGCAGCGTCAAACAGACTTGTCTATCCACCGCAGCAAAGCAGAGGGGGGAATTCTACTCAATCATTTGAAAGTATTGCCAATCGCTGACGAGCGGTACCGATCGCCTACTCCCGATAACTGTTACGATACACTAGACAATCCCCATAGTTTTGGGCACCATAAATTTATCATTTAATTATTTAAGGAGCACTTCAGTCATGGCTGGCGAAATTTTTAATGCGGCAATTTTATCTTCAAGCTTGATTCTAGTGGGTCTGAGCTTGGGATTCCTGTTTCTCAAAATTCAAGGCCCAGAAGAAGAATAATTTTAGTGTGGGGTGTCGGCGATAAGATTGGCTCCCCTGCCCTTGTAAATTTTTGTTAACAAACATGAGAGTTTTCTGCTAATATTTTAAAAAATAGCTTTAATCGTCTTTAATTATTCTTTATAAATGACATTATTAATTGTTAGTGCCACAGGTACCCTGGGTAGACAGATCGCACGACGCGCTTTGGATGAAGGCTACAAAGTTCGCTGTCTGGTGAGAAATCCGCGCAAGGCGACTTTTCTCAAAGAGTGGGGAGCCGAGTTGGTGGTTGGTAATATCTGCACTCCTAGTACTCTGGCACCTGCATTAGAAGGTGTGACGGCAGTAATTGACGCTGCAACCGCACGGGCAGCGGATATATCCAGTTTCGAGCGAGTTGATTGGAACGGCACTGTTAATCTGATTCAAGCTGCTGTCACAGCTAAGATCGATCGGTTTATCTATTTCTCGATTCTGGGAGCGGAAGACTATCCTGATGTACCGCTGATGGAAATCAAAAGATGTGCCGAACTATTTTTGAAGGAATCTGGACTAAATTACACAATTCTCCGTCCTTGCGGATTTATGCAAGGGTTGGTTAGTCAATTTGCGATTCCGATTTTAGAAGGGCAGCCCGTGTGGTTAACAGGTGATTCTTCACCGATTGCCTATATGGATACCCAAGACATCGCTAAATTTGCGATTCGCGCCTTGTCTGTACCAGAAACAGGCAACCGGAGCTTTCCGATTGCTGGGAGCCGCGCTTGGACTGGGAAAGAAATTATTAGTCTGTGCGAACGTCAGTCGGGTAAAGATGCCAAAGTCACCACTTTACCAATTGGGGTGATTCGGGCGATCCGCCAAACATTTCGCTTTTTTGAGTGGAGTTGGAATGCTGCCGACAGATTAGCCTTTACTGAAGTATTGGCGACTGGGAAACCACTCACCGCAGGCATGGACGAAGTATATCAGGTCTTTGGGATCGAGCCGAAGGAAATCGGCACAGTAGATGCTTACTTGCAAGAATACTTCAGTCGGATTCTCCGCAAGCTCAAGGAATTAGACTACGAGAAGAACAAGCAAAAAGAAGCCCAATCAGCAAAACAGAAAAAGAAAAAAATGATGTATTAGAGCTTGGGGTGAGATGTTGTCTGGCATACCCACCCCAAACAGAACTAATTCGATGCGGCGAGTATGCGATAATTATGAGAATATCTGGTAATCTAATGTTCGATCGCGCTGGGTTCTCATCTTCCAAGGGTTGTGCCAATGGGATTGCCTAGAGCATCAAATCCGATCGATCGATTAGAAAGTTGTACCCTGAGAAAATTTGAAGTAGGACTGCATCCGTGCCAAAAGTAGGCATTATTTACAATGAGGGTAAACCAGTTGCTTGTCGGATTGCCCAAGAAATCAATGACAAGTTAACAGCCTTGGGCTGGGAAGTTTGTGCCGCCGCAGCCAAAGGTGGCATATTGGGTTATTGTCACGACGATCGACCGATTACTTATCGCCCGATTGATTCTCTATGCCCCCCTGGATTTGATGCGGACGTAGATTTTGCGATCGTCTTGGGTGGAGATGGGACGGTTTTAGCCGCGTTTCGGCAGGTTGCGCCGTGCGGGATTCCCCTGCTGACGGTAAATACCGGACACATGGGTTTTCTGACGGAAACCTATATCAACCAGTTGCCAGAAGCGATCGAAAGAGCGATTGCTGGTGATTATCAAGTTGAAAATCGGGCGATGTTGACAGTCCAAGTCTGGGAAGGCGATCGACTATTATGGGAAGCATTGTGTCTCAATGAAATGGTGATTCATCGCGAACCACTCACGAGCATGTGCCACTTTGAAGTCACAGTTGGGAGACACGCACCTGTAGATATTGCCGCTGATGGCGTGATTTTGTCCACTCCCACAGGTTCTACTGCCTATTCGCTCAGTGCTGGTGGTCCCGTTGTCGCGCCTGGGGTAGATGCACTCCAACTAGTACCCATTTGCCCTCATTCCCTAGCCTCGCGCGCGCTTGTCTTCTCCGACACCGAACCCGTAACTGTCAACTCAGCCAACCCCAATCGACTAGTAATGGTAGTAGATGGCAATGGTGGCTGTTATATCCTCCCCGAATTTACCGTCAAGATCGCCAGATCGCCCTATCCAGCCAAGTTTATCAGGCTACAACGTCCAGAATACTTCAAGGTTTTGCGGGAGAAGCTAGGATGGGGACTACCACACATCGCGAAACCAACTTCGGTAGAGTTGCCTTGAAAATTGACAGTTGAATTTTTAAGACCAGAAATCAGCCTCGATTCAGGGTTTAATATCTATTTCCGATCCCCAATCACCCAAGATTATGGCAGAAAATACCCCGATTATTTTAGTAGAAAATGATGCCGCATTGGCTGAGAGAATGAGTCTCGATCTTACCAAGGCTGGTTATCAAGTGGCGATCGCTGAGAATGCCAGAGTGGGATTGGAGCAAGCTAAAAAACTGCATCCATCACTGATTGCGATCGATCGAGCTTTACCTGGAGACTCAGCACTGACACTAGTACCCCAACTGCGCGAACTGGGTTGTGTCGCCCCAATTTTATTATTAATGTCGCATGACTCGATCGCCGATCGGATTATTTGTCTAGAATCTGGAGCGGACGACTACTTCCTCAAACCATACCACGCGCCCAATTTTCTGCACACGATCGGGCTATATCTACATTCAAATGTCAACGCGGGGGAACAATTACGGTTTGGCGATCTCGTCTTAGATTTAGTCACTCACCGCGTCTTCCGAGGTGAGCAAGCGATCGAACTAACAGTAAAAGAGTTTGAACTCCTCCGCTACCTGATCTCTCATCCCGAAACCGAACTTACCAGAGAACAAATTTTGGAAAATGTCTGGGGATATGATTTCCTCGGCGAATCCAATGTGATCGAGGTATATGTCCGCTATCTCCGACTCAAATTAGAAAAAGATGGCGGTAAGCGGCTAATTCAAACAGTCCGTGGGGTAGGCTACGTACTTCGCGACTAGAGCAAAAAACTTTAATCAAGTATCACTCGCTCCAGATCCACTCTATCCAAGTCCCCAATTCCCCCAGTTCCCCATCGAAATAGTGAATCAAAACTACCTCAAATTTGGAATAGCTTATGGAATAGTCGGGATCTTGTTGCTCGGCTGTTCTTTACCAGTTCAGTCCGCACCACCAACTCAACCAAAAACACCACCACAGTCTGTGTTAGATCCGATCGCTCCACGAGGGCAAAAACTGCCTGTAAGTGCCCAAGTTACGATTAGTGGTCAAACTATCCTACTAGAGGTCGCCCGCACCTCTGAGGAGCAATCTACGGGGTTAATGTATCGGACGCAGCTAGCCGCCGATCGAGGAATGCTATTTGTCTTTTCCCCACCACGTTCGGTTGGCTTTTGGATGAAAAATACACTTATCCCACTAGATATGGTGTTTGTGTCGAATGGGGTAGTTAAATATATCAGCAAGCAAGTCCCGCCTTGCACGGCAGATCCTTGTCCGAGTTACGGCCCAGAGTCAAATACTGTCATTGATGGGGTAGTGGAATTGCGTAGCGGTAGAGCCGCAGAACTGCGTCTGAAGGTCGGCGATCGGGTAGAAATTCGTAATTACTCAGCCAAAAGGCTTAAATAAGCTGAGTTTTAGCTAGAAATGTCAATAGCGGTGTTATAATCCATTTCTAATAATAAGAATACCAAGATTTACTGACATTTCGATCGAAACTTTAACAAAACCCCGTGTTTATACGGATTTCAAACGGCTGTTAACAGAGTTAAATATTTGTAACTGCCGCTATTCAATTTCCCCATTTGGGAATTGAAATTGAAATTTATACTACCAGAAAAATTAGCAATTTAAACTAGTCATCACCTTCGTCTGGACACAGGAGTTACTGCCGTCATTTTTACAGTGATTTCTCGATCGAGCGGTGATTAAAAAGATCGCTAAATTAAAGTTTAATTTGAATTTATCTGTAATCTAGATTGATACTGGTGAAGATCTAGATTAATATTTGCCGTCGTTAGTCTTCTATTACAGACGATTAAGTCGGTGCAGATTTCCTTCTCTTTAAATAAATACTTTTTTAACATTTAGCCGGAGGTACGGCCATGATCGCATCTACCCATTTAACAAAATTAATTCGATTCTTACAAGATGATTTAGCTATTTCGGCTTCATCGATGGCGATCGCGCTCAAACAAGTAGAACACAATCCCGGCCCATTGCCGATGATTCTGTGGCAATACGGACTAGTGACGATCGAACAACTCGATCGGATCTACGATTGGATGGAAACTCCTTAGGATTAGTCGATCGTTGAGAGTTGACACTTCGGCTACGCTCAGTGCAAGCAGTTGATAGTTGCGGAGATTTTCGCTAGATCGAGGGAGACGGGGAAGTTTTAGGATGAATAACCGTAGCCCAGAGGGTGAGCATTGCCCACCCGCTAGATTTTGGGAGCAGAGCCTAAAATTCAAACTTTAACTAGGAGCTTTTTGCTTGGTTTTCAAAAATGGATCGACCTCAAACCCCCATTCTTCGTGCTATATTTGGCAGATTTACGCTGCGATTAATCTAGCCAGGAGTGGGATATCGACATAGGTTGAGCCTTGAGTATCGCCTTGGATGATTTGACAAGGACGATCGGGTTCGCCGAGATCGGATAATACTAGTTTGGCGCGATCGAAAGTATGATTTTGAGTGTAGTCATTGATCGTGACGATCGTCATGATGCCAGCAGCGATCGCTGAAATTAGACCATTCTCAGAATCTTCAAACGCTAGACAATCGGCTGCTGGCAAATTCATCTGCTCCAGTACATAGTCATAGATATCTGAGGCTGGTTTCTTTGTGGGGACGATATCACCAGCAGCAATGACTTCAAACCAGTTAGAGTCGATATTGTTTGCTAATAGAGCAAAGACATTTTCAGGGGTAGTAGTTGTGGAGATCGCCAGTCGGAGATTGGCAGCTCTAGCATCCTCTAGCAGCCGCTTGACTCCAGGACGGAGCGGAATTCCACCCTGCTCTAATAATTGAGCGTAATATTGATTTTTAGCCTTGTGGAGGTCAGCAATAGTTTGGTCGTTCATCCGCACATCGGGACGATAAGTGTCTAGATAAAAGCGCATCCGCTCCTTCCCACCAGTGACAGCCAATAACTTGCCATACAACTCGATCGACCAATCCCAGTCCAGCCCAGCATTTACAAATGCTTGATTGAAGGCGACTCGATGTCCATCGCGCTCGGTATCAGCCAAAGTACCATCGACATCAAAAATTAATGCTTGTAGTGCACCCATCCCATTACCTTCTTAGCTTCACGCACAAATCTACTGTATTAGTGATGTTATCACGCACAAGATTGGAATGGGATTTTGACATTCCTAGCCAGTCGGGACAATTCATCGATTATCCCTACTGACTTTCGCAGGAAGTCTAGTGGTTAGTCTCATGCCGCTCACGCCGATCGGGATCGAACCATTATAATAATAAAAGAGCAAGCTGCGATAAATATCGATGCTCCGCCATCTGTGGCAAGTGATGGTCATCAGTAATAGTTCATTTCAAAACGCGATCGCAACCAGAGACTATGGCACAACTCGAAACTAGAACCGAACCGATGGTGCTGAACATGGGGCCGCACCACCCATCGATGCACGGGGTCATGCGGCTGATTGTCACGCTCGACGGTGAAGATGTTGTCGATTGCGAACCCGTAATCGGCTATCTCCATCGTGGGATGGAAAAAATCGCCGAAAACCGTACCAACATCATGTATGTGCCCTACGTCAGCCGTTGGGACTACGCAGCAGGGATGTTCAATGAAGCGGTCACAGTCAATGCTGTCGAAAAATTAGCAAATATTCCCGTTCCCAAACGTGCGAGTCATATCCGCGTGATCATGCTGGAACTCAATCGGATTGCTAACCATTTGCTCTGGCTCGGCCCATTCATGGCGGATGTCGGCGCACAGACTCCCTTTTTCTACATCTTCCGCGAACGGGAGATGATTTATGACCTGTGGGAAGCAGCTACTGGCTATCGGATGATCAATAACAACTATTTCCGCATCGGCGGAGTAGCGGTAGATCTACCCTATGGCTGGATCGACAAATGTATTGACTTCTGCGATTACTTCGACCCAAAAGTGGACGAATACGAGAAATTAATCACCAATAACCCGATCTTCCGTCGTCGGGTCGAAGGTGTCGGGACGATTAGCCGCGATGAGGCGATTAATTGGGGGTTGTCTGGCCCGATGTTGCGTGGTTCTGGCGTCAAGTGGGATCTACGCAAGGTTGATAGCTATGAGTGCTATGACGACTTTGACTGGGATATCCACTATGAGACTGCTGGTGACTGTCTAGCGCGATATTTCGTGCGGATTCGGGAGATGCGGGAGTCTGTGAAGATTCTCCGTCAAGCTATCGCAGCTCTCCCTGGCGGTGCTTATGAAAATCTCGAAGCCAAACGCCTAGCCGCAGGGCCAAAATCCGAGTGGGATGGGATGGATTATCAATACATCACCAAGAAAGTCGCCCCGACATTTAAGATTCCCAAAGGTGAAAATTACGTCCGCATTGAAAGTGGTAAGGGTGAGCTAGGGATCTTTATCATGGGTGAAGATAATATCTTCCCTTGGCGGTGGAAAATTCGTTCTGCTGACTTTAATAATCTGCCAATTTTACCGCACCTCTTACGCGGGGTAAAGGTCGCAGATATCGTGACGATTTTGGGTAGTGTAGATATTATTATGGGTTCTGTCGATCGCTAAGTTCGCACAGTTATACTAGTTTATCGATCGACTAATCCTCAGCTAATTTGGATTGCTCGATCGATTCTGCTTTTAAACTTAATAAACCAGAGAATACGCAAATGATAATCTCAGGGCACGATTTTTAAACTTTACTTTGTAATAGCGCGAACAACTTTCAACTAACTCAATGTTACCTACAGTTATTTTACCTGGCTACCTCGAAAGTGCGGATGTTTATCTACCACTTCAGCAAGCTCTAACCGCACTTGGTACGCCCACGACAACGGTACCACTGAGGAAAAGAGATTGGCTACCGACACTCGGCGGTCGATCGATGATCCCTATTTTGCGACAACTCGATCGAACTGTCAATGCAGCTTTAGCAGATAACCAAGCTAAACAACTTAATTTGATCGGACATTCAGCAGGTGGGTGGATTAGTCGGATCTATATTGGCGAAATACCCTATATAATTCATGGCGATGTCGATGAATCTACCAAGCTATGGAATGCTAAATCTAAAGTTGCCAACCTAATTACTTTGGGAACTCCTCACATTAGCGGCGAACGATGGACAAAGAAAAACCTCGATTTTGTTAACGATAATTATCCTGGTGCGATGTATGCAGATCTACAATATATCTGTGTTGCAGGTAAGTCGATCTATGGTGAAAAAAAGTTCGGTCAATGGTTAGCTTATAGTAGCTATCAACAGACTTGTGGGGAGGGAAATACTTGGGGTGATGGGATTACGGCAATTGCTGCGGCTCATTTAGCAGGTGCAACTAATATTACGATTGAAGGGGTCAAACATTCACCTCGGAGTCCAGGTATTTGGTATGGTTCACCGGAAGTTCTCGATCGATGGGCTAAATATTTGCTCTAGGACAGATAAACTAAGAGGGTGAATCCTTTTTTTGTCAGCTATAATGGTCGAATTACCGAGCTATAGTCAGAGGTGAAGTAATGTTAGTCGCGATCGATACAGGTGAACAGAGAACCTTTCTGCAAGGCATCAGTTGGAATCTCTACGAAAATCTCTTGACAGAAATCGGCGATGGTGGAAAAGCGCGATTGAGTTATCATCGAGGAGATTTGGAATTTATGACTCCGCTACCATCACATGAAAACTATAATCGTCAGATCGATCGAGCGATTGTTGTTTTGGCAGAAGAACTGGATCTAGACTACAATCTGTTTGGCTCGATGACGATTAAACGACAAGATCTCGAAGCTGGGAAAGAACCAGATTCTTGTTACTACATAGCTAATGAACTAGCAGTTCGCGGGAAAGTTAAGTTAGATTTCGATCGAGATCCACCACCCGATTTAGCATTAGAAATTGATATTACTAGTAGTTCGCTCAATCAACTTGCTTTGTACGCGACATTGGGAGTTGGTGAAGTGTGGCGATATGATGGAGCAGCCTTAATCTTCTACCAGCTACAATCGGGTAAATATGCGATCGTCGATAGATCTTCCACGTTCCCAATTTTAGCACCCGAGCGAGTAGTCGAATTCCTGACAGATTGCCAAACAGATGGTGTAAATCAGGCGGTGAAAATTTTGCGGAAATGGATTCAAGCAAATCGCTGAGAGCGAGTTTGGATCGATTGTCTGGTAAATACACGAGCCACACCATCAAATCTTGTGGAGTCTCGCTCGTTGGTGCAATATCTCCAAAGGATAGGCTCTTGGGAGCGAATATGCTTTGCGGAATCGAGTGGTTAATGTTATAACAGTCGTACGATCCAGCACAAATTACGTCTAGCTGGTTTTTAAAAAATGCACAGTTTACTAGATCGGTGTCGCTACACCCTCAACCTGAATGGCTCTACTCGGCGAGAGTCACAGATCGATCTATCCCAACTCGTAGCTTCAATTTCTCGCCGCAGCCGAAGACGTTAATTTAATTTGGCATCGGCGTGCAGATCGTAGCAAAAGATCGAACGCAGAATGATTTCTAGCGTTAGTATTGTTATTTAATGAATATTTAGGAGTATTTTGATGAGTTTAGATACCGTGGTTGCGCCGAAGATTCATCCTGAATTGTTGTCGGCTTTTAGTCAGGATGAGTTTAATAGTCATGTAATGACGACTTATGGACGGTTCAATCTAGCCTTGATTAAGGGCGAGGGTTGTACTGTCTGGGATACAGAGGGTAAGGCTTATCTGGACTTTGTGGCGGGGATTGCTACTTGTACGCTGGGACATGCACATCCGGCGGTAATCGAAGCGGTGATGGCGCAGATTAATACACTGACTCATGTGTCCAACCTCTATTATGTGCCCGTGCAGGGTGAGTTGGCGAAGTGGTTGGTTGACCATTCTTGTGCCGATCGAGTATTCTTCTGTAATTCTGGGGCAGAAGCTAATGAGGGGGCGATCAAATTAGCACGGAAATACGCTCACACGGTCTTGGGCATTGCCGAGCCGATAATTTTGACTGCACAGGCTAGTTTTCACGGACGGACGTTGGCGACGGTGACAGCTACCGGACAGCCTAAGTATCACAAGAATTTCGCGCCATTGATTCCTGGGTTCCAGTATGTACCCTACAATGATTTTGCCGCGATCGAGTCAACAGTTGCCGAGTTAGATGGACGGGTAGCCGCAATTATGCTCGAACCGTTGCAAGGTGAAGGCGGGGTGAATCCTGGGCAAATCGCGTATTTCCAACAAGTGCGGAAACTCTGTGATGAGAAGGGGATCTTACTAATCCTCGACGAGGTACAAGTAGGAATGGGACGTTCGGGGAAATATTGGGGGTATGAGCAATTAGGAATCGAGCCGGATATTTTCACGAGTGCGAAGGGTTTAGGCGGTGGGATTCCCATTGGCGCGACGCTGTGCAAGGAATCTTGTAATGTGTTCCAGCCTGGAGATCATGCGAGTACCTATGGCGGTAATCCATTTGTGTGTGCGGTGGCTCTAGCTGTCTGTCAAACATTGGAACGGGAAAATATCCTCGCCAATGTCCAAGCACGCGGCGCACAATTACGAGCTGGCTTACAACAGTTAGCCGCCAAATATCCCGATATCTCCGAAGTTCGGGGTTGGGGTTTAATTAATGGTTTGGAGTTGCAAGCTGAGAGTAAAATTAATGCGATCGATCTGGTTAAAGCAGCGATGGAATTAGGTTTATTATTAGTTCCTGCGGGTGTGAAAGTTGTCCGATTCGTACCACCATTAATTGTTTCAGCAGCGGAGATCGATCGAGCTGTAAGTATACTCGATCGGGTTTTGGCAGCAATGTAGTAAATTAGAGTGGGTAATTCCCACTCTAATTCAAACAAATAGGTCGGATCGATCGACTGTAAAAAGAAGATCTACCCGACTCATAAATTTTAGAGCAAAATGTTTAGATCGGAACTCCATAATTACTATACTCGCAGTCATGCTAGAGTTTTAGGCTGTTTAAATAGTGGTGAGATTACAGTAATTTTAGCTCCAGGACATGGAATATTTTTACCAGCACGGATACCTGTAGGTTTGATTCCTATCGATCTAAGAATGCCAAATAGTGAGTTTGATATCTTGATGAAATTTCCTGGAGGAGAGAGAATTCGGGCTTTGCGAAAAGATGAGGCTTGTCTAGAAATAGATCGAAACCGTTCGATATAAAGGCGTGGATGTAACAGTGATGGTCAGAAAAATTGACGTATAATTGTTATTATCCGTAGTTGAAAAGAGGTCAACCAGATGACAATTGGAGAGCTTCGCTACAGTAAAGAAGAATTTGCACGACGAGGGAATGAAATTTACGAAACTCAGATCCGTCCTCAAGTTGAAGATGGGAATCATGGTAAAATTGTCGCGATTGATATCGAGACAGGAGCCTTTGAGCTAGCAAAGGATACGATGATTGCTGCCGATCGATTACTCGTACGGTACCCAGATGCTCAAATCTGGCTGCTTCGGATTGGGTACAAAGGTGTTCATCGCTTTTGACTAGTGCGACTGCTGTAATTTTATGATGCACGGAATTGTCGATCTAAACTGTGATTTGAGTCAGTAAACCAGTTCCGCTCCAAGTAATTTCTCTTTGTTAAAGATATCTACTAATAGTCGATCGAACTTATATCTGCTCAAATCCAAAGATCGTCTGTTAGCAAGTTATAATTCCGACTTTCATAAAACTCAGTAAAGTCTTTATTGTCAGAAGCAGGAAATTCAGCAATAATTTGCTCTTTCAATGTTAGCAATATACGATCGCCAATATCTACCCCGAATGAGCCGCGCAAAGCTTTCTCGTACCATCCCTTGAGATTGCTTTCAGTAATAATACTCTGAATTTTAGCTTTCCAGCCAATTTGATTGAGCAATGAAATGATTAATGATTGTTCGCTGTCTCGGCAGACAATCACAATTCTGTCTGCGGTAACTGAACCGACAATATTTTCGGCTAATTCGGGAGTTAAAGATAGGTGCTTAATTTGGATTGCCATCCCAAAATTAGCATACATATCCAATCCACGATCCGCAGCATTTGTTACACCAACTCGATAAATCTTAGCTGGTAAATTTAATAAGTAATTATCTGGAGTAAGTCCAATAACCATTTCGGCAAAATCAGCAAACTCTTCTAGCAATCTCACTTTTTCTTCATTAATGCCGATCGTAATCGTAACTTCTAAAGCCTCAACCAACACCGAAAATAAAGCATAAACTACAATCTCATAAACCTTGTCGATACTTCTCCTTAATCCTGGCTCATTCCAAAACAGATCGATAAAGTCTTGAATTTCAAATTCCTCTAGCTCGTGGCGATCGCAATATTGTAATGCAGAGGACAGTTGAGTAAAGCGTTCGGCAAATCGGCGGTAAATAGGGCTTGCTGAATTAGTCCCTGATGCTGTTCTAAAGACTGAACTCCTTGCTAAAAAATGGTTTTGTTGCAAATATTCTCACTCGATCGCCAGATTCAAGCGATCGAGTGCAAGGGTTTTGAGCCTTTCAACGTCA
>NZ_JBGSQZ010000209.1:0-10930 GCF_041737865.1 Chamaesiphon sp. | reverse complement strand
CAGCGCATTAGGATTAGATGTCTATGAACAAGAGTCAGCACTATTCTTTGAAGATCGATCGAATCGAATTATGCAGGATGATACCTTTGCTCGATTGATGACTTTCCCTAATGTGATGATTACCGGACATCAGGCATTTTTTACTGAAGATGCAATGCAGGCGATCGCTGAAGTGACATTAGCAAATATCACGCAAATCGAACAGAAACAGACCTGTGAAAATGAAATTTAGATTCAGGAATTAACTTAAAATGACACTCAAAATTGGTATTAACGGCTTCGGGCGAATCGGACGACTAGTGGCGCGGATTGCCCTCAAGCATCCTGAATTAGAATTAGTCGGTGTGAACGACCTCGTTCCCGCCGATAACCTTGCTTACCTATTCAAATACGACTCCACCCACGGCACATATCAAGGCACGGTTGCAGCCCAGCCTGATGGCATCTCGATCGATAATCGCTTTGTATCCTGTCTGGCAATTAAAGATCCGGCAGAACTCCCTTGGGGTAAATTAGGAGCCGATTATGTAGTTGAATCTACTGGACTTTTCACTACCCATGAGGGTGCCCAAAAACACATTCAAGCTGGAGCAAAACGAGTAGTTATCTCAGCCCCAACCAAAGACCCCGACAAGATTCGGACGGTGGTAATGGGAGTCAATCATCAGGAATTCGATCCGGCAACAGATGAAATTATCTCCAATGCAAGCTGCACAACCAACTGTCTGGCTCCAGTTGCCAAAGTCTTGCACGACACCTTTGGGATCGCCGAAGGCTTAATGACTACCGTTCACGCCATGACTGCCACCCAGCTTACTGTCGATGGCCCCAGTAAAAAAGACTGGCGGAGCGGACGGGGAGCCGCTCAGAATATCATTCCCGCCTCAACTGGCGCAGCAAAAGCAGTCGCGCTCGTATTACCTGAATTAAAGGGAAAGTTGAGCGGGATGGCATTTCGGGTGGGTACTGCCGATGTTTCAGTCATCGATCTGACTTTTAAGACAGTAAAACCCACCACCTATGCAGATATTTGTGCGGCGATGAAAGCGGCAGCGGCGGGGGAATTGAATGGCATCTTGGGCTATACCGAGGATAAAGTTGTGTCGATGGATTTTCGCACCGATCCTCGTTCGAGTATCTTTGATGCCACCGCAGGGACTGGTTTAAATGCCAACTTTTTCAAGGTGGTGGCTTGGTACGATAATGAGTGGGCTTATGCCTGTCGGGTTATCGATCTGATGCTGTTTATGGCAAGAAAAGATGGACTGATTTGAATCGATCTCGTAGCGTACCGGAGGTAATCGATTCAGCGTCAATCATTTAGAATCTTTTTACCGAACGGCTTGCCGTCTGCGCCAGCAATCGATCCTCCAGCAGCATCAAGCTCATAGACGATCGGTACACCCGTTGCTAGTTCTAGTGCTGTCACTTCATCTGGACTCAACCCGTCAAGCATCATGATAATCGATCGCAACGAGTTACCATGTGCGGCAATTAAGACGTTATCACCTGCGCGTAAATGGGGCAGAATCCGGCTGTTGAAATAAGCAACCACCCGCTGTTGGGTATCCTCCAAACTCTCCCCACCAGGTGGTCGGACACTGTAAGATCTGCGCCACTTTTGCACCTGTTCGTTGCCGTACTTAGCAGCGGTGTCCGCCTTATTTAAACCCTGCAAATCACCATAGAACCGCTCATCGAGGGCAGCATTTGTAAAAATAGGTAGTTCTTCCGCCGGATTACCATCGTAGTTGTCCCAGCCGCGCCAATCTGGATTAGGTTGCTCGTGTTTAATAATCGGAATTTTGCCACCGCAGATACCATCATTTTCGGTCAGACAGATGGTTGCTGTCTCAATTGCCCGAATTAATTTACTAGTAAAACAGACATTCACCCGATAACCACTGAGCCGACAGGAAGCGATTGTCGCTTCAGCACGACCGCGTTCGCTCAGGGGTACATCCACCCATCCCGTGAACTTGTTGAGCGCGTTCCAGAGGCTCTGACCATGCCGAACCAAAATCAGTTGAGCCATTATTTTCGCTCTTTGTTGTTCACAATTCACTACTTCAATATATAGCGACACCACAAGATCCTCACAGTATAACCCTAAGATCGATCTCAGCACTTAATAACTTTAGAAATTCCAACAATTTAATAACCTAAATTAAATTACTTTATGAATAATTCCAGCCGGAATACCAATTCTGTAGATTCATCCAATGCACTTATAGATATTGCTCAGAAAGATGTAGATGGAGTTCTAAAATTATTTGACACCACTCTAGAAGGACTAACTGAGACTGAAGCCAAGCGACGGTTGGCAAAATCTGGGCTGAATGAGATCGCCCGCGAGAAACCGCTGAAGTGGTATGTCCAACTGCTGAAAACGGTGACTAATCCCCTCTCACTATTACTAATCGTACTGGCGATCGTTTCACTATTAACTGGAAGTCCCACAGCCGCCCTCATCATTACCATCATGGTAATTTTTGGTGGATTACTGCGGTTTTCTCAAGAATTTCAATCGAATAAAGCCGCCGAAAAGCTGCGGGCAATGGTGAGCATCACAGCAGCGGTGAATCGCCAGAGCGACAGTAAAGCTACCGCACCAAAAGAGCAACAAGGTATCACTGGAACAGAAATTGCGGTAAAGTTGCTGGTACCTGGAGATATTGTCTTTCTATCAGCCGGAGATATGATTCCCGCCGATATCCGGTTGATTGCTGCCAAGGATTTATTCTTGAGTCAATCTACACTCACAGGCGAATCTCTCCCCGCCGAAAAACACGTAGATCTCATCGACAATCAGGAGAAAAACCCCCTAGAGCTAATCAATCTCTGCTTTATGGGTACCACTGTAGTGAGCGGTTCTGGCACCGCTGTGGTCGCCGAAACTGGCAGTCATACTTATCTAGCATCATTAGCGAAAACCCTCGGTGGCAATCGAGTCCGCACCAGTTTTGATAAAGCTGTAAATAGTGTGACCACGCTGCTATTGCGCTTTATGCTGATTATGGCTCCGCTCGTATTTCTAATTAACGGCATCGTCAAGCACAATTGGGTAGAGGCGTTCACCTTCGCTTTGTCTGTAGCAGTGGGATTAGCTCCTGAAATGTTGCCTGTAATTGTAACCGCAAATTTGGCAAAAGGAGCGATCGCAATGTCTGACAAAAAGGTAATTGTCAAAAACATCGATGCGATTCAAGATTTTGGCTCGATGAATATCCTCTGTACTGATAAAACAGGTACTTTAACCCAAGACAAGATCGTTTTACAACGGCATTTAGATCCCTATGGTAAGGAAAGTTTGGATGTGCTCAAATATGCCTATCTCAATAGCTTCTATCAGACTGGATTAAAGAATCTATTAGATGTCGCCGTATTAGAACGCAAACAAGAAATTGCCTCTTTAGATATCGACAGAGATTACCACAAATTTGATGAAATTCCCTTCGACTTTGTGCGGCGGCGGATGTCGGTGATTATCGCCGAAACGGGAAAAGACCATGTACTCATTTGCAAAGGTGCAGTCGAAGAAGTCCTCAAAGTCTGTACTCAGCTCAAAGTTGATGATAAGATTTTGCCGATCGATGACTCCGTTCATACTAGAGTTGCCGATCTGCAACAAAAGCTCAACTCCGACGGGCTACGGGTCATTGCAGTGGCATACAAGACGATTCCAATAGAGCAATCTCACTGTGCGATCGCTGATGAAAGCGATCTGATTTTATTAGGAAACATTGCCTTTCTCGATCCGCCCAAAGATTCCGCCGCCCAAGCCCTCAAAGCTCTCAAGCGCAATGGAGTCGATGTCAAGATTTTAACAGGAGACAATGATGGGATAAAGACGAGATACGCGCAAAAGTTATCACCAGTGTAAAGTTTTGTAAAGTAGGTTGGGATCGATACTGACCAAACATTGCCTAGTTTGTCTCCATCTAGGCAAAGTAGAATAGGAATAGGAGCATTGTCAGGAGGTTTTGACAGATGTTGTTAGACCCATCCCAACTTCCCTTTTCGGCAAAGTCTAATTCTCGCGTTCTTCCCCCAGTCAAAAAGACTTCAGAACGAGACAGAGAATACTTGCGTCCCAAAGAAGTTGAAGCAATCATTGGTACCGCCAAAAAAGTTGGAAGGCATGGTATTCGAGATGCAGCAATCATCTTACTGATGTTTCGACACGGACTGCGGACGGCAGAATTAGTCGCCTTGAAATGGTCACAAGTAGACCTGACTGAAGGATATATTGAAATTCATCGTGTCAAACATGGACACGATAGCATCCACCCACTCCGCGCACCTGAATTGAGAGCATTGCGCCAAATTCAACGAGAGTATCCCGAAACCCAGTATGTATTTGTCTCGGAGCGGAAAGCTCCCCTATCCACCAGAACCATTCGTCATTTAGTAGCCAGAGCAGGGGTCTTAGCGGGACTAGGGGCACCAGTCCATCCCCATCAATTACGCCATGCCTGTGGTTATTATCTAGCCGCCCAAGGGCATGATACGAGAGCGATTCAGGACTATTTAGGACACAAAAACATTCACCATACGGTGCGCTACACACAGATGTCCCCGCAACGGTTTGAATCGTTTTGGAAAGATTGAACCGTCAAAAGGCGATAATACGGCAACTCGACAGTTGAAAAGATCATCTTTTCCTTTCTCAGTGGCATCAATCGAACGGACAGCTTACCCCAGATTTAAACGATACTACACAGCCCATGAACTCGAAGAAATTTATAGTCCGACGCAGGTAGAGAGAACATTTGCACGACAAGCCACAACTGGAAAGGACAACTATTTTACCTGGATAGTTTTACTCAAAGTATTTCAGCGATTAGGTTATTTCCCTCAAATAGCAGACATCCCAGCCGCAATTATCGAATACATTCATTCAGTTCTAGATCTGCCCGAAGACATAGGTTTGAACTGTAAATATCCACCAACCTTGTCGCGACATAGAAAAGCAATTCGGGCTTATCTCCAAGTGATACCTTTCAATCAAAAAGGTAGAGAGTTAATTACCAAAACTGTCGAGGAATCAGCCTTGAGGATGGACAATCCAGCCGATCTGATTAACGTCGCAATTGAAGAGTTAATCAAAAATTGCTATCAACTACCTGGCTTCAATACTTTAGATCGCTTAGTTAGTCATTTAAAGAATGAAGTCAATCAAAAGTTATTCTCCCAGATAGTCAGTCAACTCGATGCTGAATACATTAAGAAATTACAGGATCTGTTAGAAGCTCACTCATCGGTCGAGCGCAGTTCTTACAACGATCTCAAAAAACTCCCACACCGCTCGACTCGAAATCATCTTAACGATCTCATCGCCCATTTAATTTGGTTAGAAACAATTGGCGAAATTGCTCCTTTATTAAAGGGCTTAACTCAGTCTAAAATTAAACATTTTACATCTGAGGCTAAGGCTCTGACTGCTTCAGAGATGAAAGATATTAATTTACCTAAACGATTAACTTTAATCCTTTGTCTGATTTATTCGGCTCAAGTGCAAACCCGCGACAACCTAGTAGAAATGTTCCTCAAACAAATGAAGAAGATTTCTATTCGGGCAACTGAGGAATTACAGTCGATTAAGGAAAAGCAGCAAGCAACTACTGAAAAGTTAGTATCAGTCGTGACTAATATTCTGCACATTTTCAATGTAGAGGCAGATCATTCCAACTCATTAGAACAGTTACAAGAGATCTTCACCCAAACAGGAGGGGTCGAACATCTGTTAACCGAGTGTGAAGAGATTAATGCCTATCAGGGCAATAATCATCTACCGTTAATGTGGCGATTTTACAAAAGTCATCGTAGCACATTTTATCGAATATTTAATGCTCTAAGAATAGAATCTACCAGTAGCGATCGTAAGTTGGTAGAAGCTGTAGAAATATTGCGCTCTAATTTCCATCGCAGGGGCGAGTGGATTAAAGATGAAGTCGATCTATCTTTTGCTTCGCAGCAATGGCAGAAAATGGTGTTGGTTAAGGATAAAAATGGTACTAAAGTAATGCGCCGCCACTTTGAGGTTTGTATTTTTTCTTATTTAGCGGCTGAACTTAAATCTGGAGATATTTATGTCTTGGGCAGTGAAGCCTACGCTGACTATCGAGAACAGCTACTTTCTTGGTCAGATTGTCAGCCATTAGTGACACCGTATTGTCAACAACTGGGATTGCCAAATCAGCCTGATGATTTTGTCGAAAATCTCAAAAGTCTTTTGACTCAAACAGCAGCCGACGTGGATTTAGGTTATCCCAACAGTACCGCAATGGTAATTGGTGAAGACGGTGAGGCTGTTTTAAAACGTTCGGCAGCCCAAACTGAGACTGATTCTCTCAAAAAATTAGAGGCTTTAATCGCGGAAAGAATGCCCGAACGGAACCTGATTGATATTTTGAAAGATGTAGACTATTGGACAAATTTTACCCGACATTTTGGCCCATTGAGTGGCTCCGATCCAAAATTAGAACGGGCAGTAGAACGCTACTTATTAACAACTTTTACCTATGGATGTAATCTGGGTGCAACCCAAGCAGCACGTCATATGAGAGGTATTGTTACACCGAGAATGCTTACTTTTGTCAATCAGCGGCACATTAGTTTAAAGAGTCTAAATGCTGCTTTGGTAGATATTATCAATCGTTACAATGTGATGCCATTAACTAAATCCTGGGGTGATGGGACAACAGCGGCGGCTGATGGTACGAAATACGATCTATACGAGCAAAATTTAATCTCGGAGTATCACATTCGCTATGGTGGTTATGGGGGCATTGCGTATCACCATGTTGCTGATACTTACATAGCTTTGTTCAGTCACTTTATTCCTTGCGGGACTTGGGAAGCGGTCTATATCATTGAAGGATTATTGAAGAATCAATCTGATGTTCAACCGCAGATTATCCATGCTGACACGCAAGGACAGTCTACTCCAGTGTTTGCGCTTTCTTATCTATTAGGTATCGAACTAATGCCTCGGATTAGAAATTGGCAAGATTTAGTGTTCTATCGTCCCGAACCAGAGACAGTTTATCAGCATATCGATTCTTTGTTTAAAGGGGTGATTAATTGGGAGTTGATTAAAACTCATTGGTCGGATTTAATGCGTGTGGTTCTTTCGATTGAGTCTGGTCGAATTTCTTCAGATATATTGCTCAGAAAGCTGGGTAACTATAGTCGTAAGAATAAGCTTTATCAGGCATTCCGAGAGTTGGGTAGAGTGATTAGAACGATCTTTCTATTGAAGTTTATCTCTGACCAGAAGTTACGGCAAAAGATTACGGCTACAACTAATAAAGTTGAAGCCTACAATGGATTTTCTAAATGGTTTTTCTTTGGAGGGGAAATGGTGATTGCGAGTAATGACCCCGAACAGCAAGAGAAGATTGTCAAGTATGGCGATCTAGTTGCCAATGCGGTGATTTTCCGTAATGTGGTCGATCTTACTGATGTGTTGCTTCAGCTTAAACGGGAAGGGGTTGTTTGGTCGCCGGAAGATTTAGCTGCGCTGAGTCCTTATTTAACTCGTCATATCAAGCGTTTTGGTGATTATCTGGTCGATCTTGATACTATTCCATCGGCTTTGGAAGAGCAGGTTAATTTAGCTTTTTGAGGTAGGTTTGTTCTACAAATTGCGGTGGTGATAACTTTTGCGCGTATCTTGTCTTTACCCCTATTAGCAGATTCAGCCGTTGTCTGTGGCGGCTTTATTTCGCTGATGACTGGAGCGCAAACGACTCGCTGGGGAATTTCACTGCACAATTATCTCAAAACTTACTATGCTCCTTTGCTGTTTAGACCCCATTTGTTCTTCAAAGGATTGCGCCTTTTATTTGGGGATCAAGTGATGTTTTGTCGTCGGGCTGAGTTTTGGGAGTGCGGTGGCTTTGATGAGACACTTCCGATTATGGAAGATGGGGATTTGTGTTTACGGTTGGTACAAAAAGGGCGAATTCGACAGGTAAATCGCGTTGTTCAGTCGTCCGATCGTCGCGTTGCTCATTGGGGAGCATGGAAAGCAACCGCGATCTACCTTTACATTGGTGTGCTATGGGGGGTTGGGGTCTCCACAGAATATCTCAAGCAGTTCTACGAGGATATTCGCTGATTTAAAGAAGCTAACTGAATTTTGTGACCAGCTTTAACAGTAACTGAAGGGTGGGATTGACGAAGGTTTGGCGATAGTACTCGTCAGCCGCTTGCTTGATTGCCCCGGCTTGGGTTGGATAGGGATGAATCACTTGAGAGAGTGCTTTAAGTCCTTGCTTTGTGACTATGGCAAGTGTGATTTCGCTGATTAGATCGCCTGCGTGACTCGCGACGATTGTTGCTCCCAGAATCCGATCTGAGCCTCGTCGCAGCAGAATTTTCACAAAGCCGTCTGTTTCGCCATCGGTTAATGCCCGATCGACTTCTAAGAACGGAATGTGAATTGTCTCAGTGGTTAGTCCTTTGGCTTGAGCTTCTGCCTCGTAAAGTCCAACATGGGCAATCTCAGGGTCGGTATAGGTCGCCCAAGGCATAACTAGACTGCTGAGCTTGCTGCGTCCGATGCCGAATGGCGCAAATAGAGCATTCTTAATCACAATGCGGGCTGCTGCATCAGCGGCGTGAGTAAATTTCCACTTCATACAGATGTCGCCTGCTGCATAGATGCGCGGGTTAGTGGTTTGAAGATAATCATCGACGACAACGCCAGAAGTATCATAGTTAACACCCGCTGCCTCTAGGTTGAGTTTTTCTACATTCGGGGAGCGTCCTGCACCGATTAAAATTCGATCGACAATAACAGTGTGAGTCGTGCCCTGCTGCTCGTAGTAGATCGCTGTGCCAGCATCCGTCTGCTCGACGCGTGTTACCGTGCTACTTAACAGAACGTTTAGACCTTCTTGTAAGAAGCGTTGCTCGATCGCTTGGGCGGCATCGATATCTTCACGATCGAGCAAGTGCTCATTTTTGTGCAGTAGGGTTACTTGACTACCCAGCCGCTGAAAGGCTTGCGCGAACTCACAACCAATCGGGCCGCCGCCAATTACCGCTAGACGCACTGGTCGATCGACCAAGGAAAAAACGGTTTCATGGGTGAGGAATCCGGCATCCGCCAGCCCAGGAATGTTGGGATGAGCGGCACGGGCACCTGTGGTAATCGCTGCCTTCTTAAAGCGTAGCAGCCGATTGTCAACTTCGACGGTCTGTTCATCTACGAATGCGGCATTGCCCAGAAACACATCAATGCCCTGACGACTAAATTCTTTTGCCGAATCATGAGGGCTAATCTCGGCTCGAATCCACCGCATTCGCTCCATCACCGCTGCAAAATCAACATCTACAGCTTCTTCGGGTGGACGAATGCCAAACGGTGCAGCATTGCGGATCGTAGCAGCGACTCGCGACGACTGAATCACCGTTTTAGAGGGCACACAGCCTAAAGTTAGGCAATCACCCCCCATCAGGCTTTTCTCGATCAGCGCAATTTTCAATCCCAGTTTCAATCCGGCTGCCCCAGCCGCAACGACTAGTCCAGCCGTTCCAGCCCCAATCACAACGAGATCGTAAAGCGGAGCGGGTTCGGGATTGACCCAATCGGGGGGATGCACCTGAGCGAGTAATGCCTGGTTGTACCGATCGAAGGGTTGAACGGCAGGTTCGGTAAAGATTGAGGGCAGCATAGGGTTAAGGTGTTGTTTTATACAATCGCGCCGCTGCAAGAACTCCCAGATCCAGCGGTACAGCCAAAGCAATGAAATCCGGTGACAATCTCGCGTTGGGCAAGCAGCGTGGGGTTAAAATCACGAATATGGGGTCGATGACCATCGGGCTGTTGGGCATCTAAATCCAGCATTTGATTAAAGTCGCAGTCGAAAATGCGACCATCCCAGGAAATAGATAGCGTGTTTCGGCACATCAATCCTGAAATCGTGCTGGGATTGAAGGCATTCACGAGACGTTCCATGTATGTCTGTAAGCAATCTGATGTTTCGAGCCACTCCAGAAACCGCGCGATCGGCATATTGTTGAGGGCGATTAAGCGATCGAAGGTAATGCCATAATTTTGCTCTAATCCGGCTTTCCATTCTTTTTCGATGCAAGGATTGTTTTTCGCGAGGCAAGTTCCCAACGGATTTGTGACCAATACTAACTGTCGCTGAGGATCGCCCTTGCCATAGCCCACGGCATTCAATCGCTGCAACGCTTCGATCGATTTCTCAAACGTGCCATCGCCGCGCTGGGCATCGGTTCCTTGCTGCTGATAGTGCGGTAACGAACAAACAATCTCAACACCCCGCTCGCCCAGCCATGCGGGCAGATCCTGCATTCGCGGCAACAGCAGCACAGTCAAATTACAGCGATCGATGACATGCTTGCCCCGTGCGACACAGCGATCCACGAGATCGCGAAAATGCGGGTTCAGTTCGGGCGCACCCCCGGTGAGATCGACCGTCTGAGCATCCGTTCGATCTAGAGCTTGCAAACAGGCATCGATCGTCGATCGATCCATGTTCTCAGTCGTGCGGGTGGGGCCTGCATCGACATGGCAGTGGCTACACGTCATGTTGCACAACTTGCCGAGATTGATTTGAAAGATCTCCAGTCTGCTGGGTTGAAGGCGTTGCCACTGGTGAACCGCTAAGGTTTGAGCAAAGTCACCTTGCATCTGCGACCGATCGTTGGCGTTAGCCTCTCCTTGGAGAATCGCCGCCAAAGCCGCCCGTTGTTGCTGGGGATCTGCCAGCCGCGATCGTCCGTATAAATCTGTTGTTGCTTTAATCCTTGTCTGGGTTCGTTCGTGTGTCTGCTCGATATCCATCCTGAAGTTCCGTTATATCTTCCTTCTATCTAAAAGCTTATCGTTTTCAGATAGCTAAAAACCTCAACTCAAAGTTATACTTTAAACCTATCCCAAACAGGTAAA
>NZ_JBGSQZ010000170.1:0-13084 GCF_041737865.1 Chamaesiphon sp. | reverse complement strand
GGGATTGATATCGGTAGTTCTCGTCATCACTACATTCGCACCTCGATCGATCAATGCCCGTTGGAGGTATTCAGACATCTGCATATTCACGGTTTTTTCCAGATAGGTATTACCGTAGGCTCTGCCCACCGCGCCGGAATCGATGCCCCCATGTCCGGAATCGACTACTACAGTCAAGCCGCTGAGAGGCTTCTGGGGATTGCGACTCAGTTGGGGCGGATTGCGGAGGGTAATTACTAAACTATTATTGCGATATGCGGTTTGATAGCCCCATTGCTGCTGGGCGCGCAGTTGCAGGTTAATTTGCACTCGATCGCTAGTGGGGGCTTGCCAGCTAGCTGTAGCAATGCCCGTGCTAGGTAGGGTGATAAACTTATTCGCCGCCCATTGTAGGGGTTGGGCGGTGGGGCTGGTAGGGCTAGGCGATGAGGTTATACTACCAATTGCTAGCGATTGGGATGTAGGCGCGGGGGTTTTGACAAGTGGAGACGCAGCGGTTGTGAGTGCTGGCGGTAGGTTTAATTGGGAGATTTTACCCGTAGTGTTGTAGAGGGTGATGCCGAAGCCGCGATCGTTTTGTTGGATCTCGAAGGGTACGGGGGCAGATAGAGGCAAGACTAATTCGGTTTTGGCTGTGTCGGCTCGAACATCAGCACTGGCAATCGTCGCTTGTGTGGGTACGGGCGCGGTTAAAATACTCAGGGCAGATGCTTCGATCCACGCGCCGTAGTCTAACTGATACCAAGGTACGATCTTTTTGAATCGATCGGGGCCTGTCGTTTGGGCGACAATGCGGGCGCGAGTACCTTGGGGCAATGGTGTGACTCGTTTGCAATCGTCGTGTGCTCCAGTGCGAGCGATGCCAGATTCAATCGCTACTTCCCCGATCGAGATATTGCTAGGATCGATATCTGTAACTGGGTAAATGGTTTCTTGACACACGCTCGGCTGCGACTGGGCGATGACGATCGCATTCCCCCGATCGACCGAAACCAGCACTAGCGATAAACTAATCAAAAATAAACTGGCGATCGCCATCCAAGATCTCAGCTTCATGTACTAATATAGGGTCGAGGTTTTAACCCTGTAGTTTACCGCAGATCGATAGCTTAAATAGTGACTAAAGGATCGGTCGATCGATCGACCAGGGCAACCGCACATGAATCTTAACGCACCATATCTAGTGCCACTGAAATGCTTGCAACCCCAGCATGAGTATATATACTTCGCAATAAGCCTAAGTTGATGCGAATTTTCGCAACAATAGACTCAAAATAGGTGCTTATTGCAATATTAAGAAACGTGTGCGGTTGCCCTGGTCGATCGACTGGATGGCACCAGCGATCGCATTCAGGCTAAAAGTGCCCAACGCGCCAAAAATGTAAGTTTAGCCATTACATCAACCGTCTATGTATTGCATAGACGGTTGATCGCTTCAGTAAAGTTCGTTTTTCCTAGATTTTCAGACAGTGCAGAAAGTCTACATTTTACACTTCAATTTTATGATAAATACTAGTCGGCTAAAAGTACATAACGCACAAAAAATGTAAGTTTAGCGGAAACCGACATCAATTTGGAGTACTACGCCGCACTCCAAATTGATGTAATTTTTATATCGTATATCAATAATCTATAAATACTCTAGCATGTTGATAATATTGCAAAGCCTAAATCTGAAATCTTTGCAGGGTATAGGTTTCAGATTTAGGCTTGTGATAATGCCCATTCGTAATCTCTTCACCCGCTATTTCATGATCTTGAACAACCCATAGACATCCTCAAAACGTTCGAGCTGGGTTTCCATGTACTTATCCTCGTCGCACAGATAATGCTTATACTGATTTTTGTATGGCTCCATACCCTTGAACTCGATCGTACTTACCTCTACGTTACGTCTATATATTTCACCGTCATAATCTAATTCAATTGGAATAGCTATACTTTTTCGCACCTCTCCTTTTTCCGCTAAAAACGAATATATATCATCGCCGAGATACTTAGCTGTCCCCCCAGCAATGCAGATTAACTGTGGACGAGCAGGCAACCTTTCACTAATCCAATCTTTCAGCCTTTTGACATATTTCTTTCTTTTATCCGCCTGCACTTTTTTGATTTTAGTATCTTGATAATCACGATCCTTGCCGTCACAATTGATTAGGTGATAAAATCGCTTTTCGTAACTATCGGCAAGCTCAGTAAGCTTCAAAGTATCTTTTTGGAGGTGTTTTTGGCAATACGCTAATTTTTCACGACTGTCACTTATTATTAGCTCCTGATCTGGCGGGTCAAATTGGCTTGCGATTTTTTCTTGTGCCAAAATTTTAGCTTTGATTTCTTCTGTCTGATAATTGTATACTTCTATTTGTCGATTATAGTATTTTAGATCATCATCTATTCTAAAACATACAGGCTCAATCAAGTCTTCAATCTTGATACTTGTCTCAGATGAAATATCAAACAAATAATCATGAAAACCGATTAGCTCTGTGTATGGGCGATCGGGCTTTCCGCGATTAGTATCAAACATACTAATGTTCCGATACCCCATCATAATAGTGACGATCGAATCATATTCTTTCAGCTCCAAATCTTGGGCATTCAAAAAGCCGTATCCTTCGGGATATATCAGAAAACCCTTTAGTTCAATTTTAGCTTTTCCACTGGGAAATTCTAAGTTCTTAACCGAAGATTTAACGTTTTTCATTATAATCGGTGCATCGCCCAGTTCGGCGGGGGGGAGCAATAAACTCAATTCCAACGTAAATTCCAACGGAATTTCCAATGTCTGAATCGCCATCCCAATTGCGGCGAAAATTTTCGCAGTGGCAGTAGTAAACTTTGGGGGCTTAATCAATTGTTGGGCACCGTATCGTTTAGCTAAACTACCCACTGCGTAGTAATTCTTACCCGATTTGAGCCAAAGATTCTCTTTGTCAAAATTCGCATCTCTGATCAATTTTTTAGGCTCGTCAATCTCGGTGACATACGGCGGAATCAAAAAGGCATAGGGTTCATGCCCATTGACGGAGCAAACAACTTTTATTCCACTCGCGCCAGTATCTACCGCAATCTTCACAACATTATCCATTTGTTTATACCTTAATTAACTTAATTACCTTAATTACCACTAAATCCGAATATGCCAAAATTCGAGTTTTCAGAATTAGAATCCTCATCATCTTCTTCAACGACAGACTTTTTACTCCTTGGGTTTTGGGCTAGTGGCGGTTCTGGCTGTGAATTATCTGCACTATTATGCCCCAGTTTTATTTGCTGATATCGCCGCATTACCTTGATTTGCTTTTCTAAATCCGCGATCGAACGCTCAAATGCAAACTCAACATCTTGTGGATCTACTCCATCCTGTTCCGCCAGGGCAAAAGGGTATAACTGTGTCGTAGTTGCAGCTAGTATTTGCCCCTTGGCATCCTTTCCCCTCAGATAATTCGCGAGCACTATTTGTTCATTCGTGTTGTCTAAAAATTCAATCCGTAATACACTCTTAGATTTAATCCTCGTCATCGTTTTTTTTCGGGGGGTTTTCGAGTGACTGCCAAATAACTGTCTACTCCCAATCTAACTGTTTGATTGCAATTAGTTGACCGTAAGAATACGGATGTTTGATTTTTTGTTCAGGGTTGTGATTGTTGTTTGACTGATGTTTGACTGATGTTTGGCATCATCATCTGCACCCGCGATGATGGCTTTTCCATGCGAAACGGGAAGAATAATCGTAGATAGTGTACTCATTACACCTTTTTTGCCCTACGGGACGCTATCGCTCAAAAAAGATTCCCTTCGCCCTGCGGTGCTGTCCCCTCGCTTCGTTCTTAATCCTTTATGCCATACGCCATCGCTCGGATTGCCAAACTCAAACAGTCGAATATCGGTGGGAGTGGGATGCACGTCTCTCGGACGCGGCTAACTCCAAATGCCGATCGATCTAAATTGGTTGACAACCAAACTTTGATTCACAATCACGATCGGGATTTACCTTTGAGTGAGGTCGTTCAAAATAAGATCCACTCGGTCAAACAGCAACGCAAAATTAGAACTGATGCCGTTCATTGTGTCGAAATTCTGTTAACAGCTAGTCCCGAATACTTCCGGCCTGACGATCCGAGTCAGTATGGCTACTATCAAGCAGATAAGTTGGATAACTGGAGAAGAGTTAGTCAGCAATGGTTGCAGCAAGAGTATGGCGATCGGATTGTGCGGGCTGAGTTGCATCTAGATGAAGCGACTCCCCACATCCATGCTTATTTGGTGCCGACCGATGAAGCTGGTCAGTTGAATTGCAAGAAGTTGTTTGGCGGTCGAGCAAAGATGTTTGCCTTTCAAGATTCCTATGCAGCAGCGACCAAGCATTTGGGTTTGGAACGTGGGGTGCGGGATAGTCAAGCAGAACATACCACAGTTAAGGAATACTATGCGGTTGTCAATGCTGCCAGTAGTGAGCTAGAGCTAGAAAATCTTCAGGTATTGCGGACCAAGGCTGCTGCGTATGAGTGGATGAAACGGGAGCAGATAGAGTTAGAAAAAAGGCTGAAGTTATTGGCAACACAACGGGATCTAATAGCGATGGAACTCCAAAAAACTCAGGAGTCGATCGCGGCAAAAGCAAAGATTGATCGGGCGATAGCTGACCAGAATCCGTTGCTATCGATCGCTCAGGTTGCTGTTGAACTTCAGCTCGATTCTCGTGAACTCAGCCCATCGATGGGGATTATCGATCTGGTGGCGGCAACCCGCACAACTAATTTAGGTGGGGCTTTAGGTTGGCTGAATGAAAAGTTTGGTGCGGCAGCAACTGCTCAGTTACTTACTCATTCTGCTCAGAAGATTTCGCATCTTCCGCAGCATTACTTTATCGCCCCAGGCTCGGTGAAATCTGAGTGGGGTGATGTGCGGAAGTGTCTGACTGATGATTGCTTGCTGCCAGCTAAATTAGTCGATCGTCTCTATGATGATGGTCTGATTTATTCAGATGAGGGTAGGCGGTTGATTTGTTTGCACAAGGATTTTGAAGGCAATGTAACTGGGGCGACGGCGATCGATCCGAAGATCGATCGGCAACAGGGGGAGTTAGTTGATGGTTCTAGCTTGACTGGTGGATTTTATTATTTTGAAGATAATGCTCAGGTTGATGCCCAGCGTTTGGTCATAACGAAAGATCCGATCGATGCGATGGCTTACTCAATCGTTAACGATCCAGATTGTCCGACTTTATATCTAGCAACCCACGATGGTAGATGGATTCCTGCCGATAAGTTTGGAAATATTGAGGTGGTGGTTGCAGCCAATTTGGAATTATTCAATTTGCCGCCACAGGCACAACGACACTTACCCAAAGGGAAAAATTGGATTGCCGATTTGAAAACTTTGACTGAATCTCTCCTTGACATCAATACCGAGTTTCCTTCAGTTGTTACGTCACTACACCCAGAACAATCCCCATCAGCAATGATTGCCCAAATCGAAGAACAACAATACTTAGATCGTGAGACTGGTGAGCGGACAACGCAGCAGCAATCATCCCCTCAATCAACTCCGCGAAAACAAAGAACGATGAGAGAACAATAGAGTTATCATCCTTTCACAGTTCTTGGAATTTTTGAAGAGTACCCCTAACGGAATTTAGTAGGTCATTTACATTGCTGTTAATCGACCTCTGGGATTAACAAATTAGATCGGGGGACTGAAATCAGTTTTTTTGTGAACAGTTGTCACTTCGTCAATCGATCGAATAACTTCCGATGGTGCCGCTCGTTCATCCAGTGTAAGTAAACTCGCTCGAACATCACCTGACTGTGACCCATCCATTTGGCAGCAGTAGCACTATCAATCCCGCCAAGAATGAGCTGGATCGCGTGAAAATGCCTAAGTGTATAGCATTCAACGTCTAATCCTAATCGTTTGAATTGACGGGTCGGTATGTAGCCTCTACCTCTAGCAGTACTAGATGTATTCGTAGGAACTTCAAATTGGGCTAACTCAAAACGATCGAACCATTCGACTGGATAGGGATAAGTAACACGAGTTTTATTGGTTTTATTTGCTCTAACGACTAGCTCATGATATTTATCTTTGTCGAGTCTAGAAGTATCTAAATTCCATAATTCGCCTGGTCTTATCCCATAAGTTGCACACATTCCAAGGGATCTAGCCCAGATCGGGTCTTTTTCTTTGAGAAAGTCAAACCATTCAACAACTCGATCGAGTTCGGGTATATCTCGCGGCTCTAGAGGCTCACTCATCGAATAAGTACCTTTAATCTCGCGAATTGGTTTGCGATTCAGTTCAGCATATTCTGCTAGTCTACCTAGTGCATTACACCACCTGACACGAGTTCGAGTATCCGGTTTAGATCCATTGGCAATCGCTGATTTGAGTCTGTCGATACTAATTGCTTTATCCAGATCGATCTTCTCAAATATTGCGCCATAGTCTGTTCGATAATTCAACTCTGCATCTTTAGTACGCTCTTTTTTTGTCCAGTGTTTTCGCTCAAATTCTGCTACCCATTGTCCGATAGTCACAATCTTAGGAATTGGAGGTGCAACTGCGATCGGTTGCTCGATCTGCCACCTGAATTCTCCCAAAGCTAACTTCATCCCAATTTCTCGTGCCTTGGTTACGGCAATCGAGATTAAATGGGCACTAGCATCTAAATTGAGTGCGTACCGATATTGCGAGGAACCTCCACCAGTCTTAGAAGGGAAAGTTCCTCGCAGGTATATTTTTTTACCTTGTCGAACGATTCTAATTGGTAGTCCACTTATCTCCTTTTTATCATTTGCACGGACGATCGCTTTATCTACTTCTTGAAAATCCATGCCTATTTCATGCCTAATAAAACTTGCCCAACTTTACAATTATTGCACAATCTGTGAAATCAGAAAAATAGACAAAGATTGCTAGTCAAGGGTTTAGGCTACTTTTTAATCCTGCGGCGGCTTTGAATACAGCCTGGATTGATGGACTCATAATCCGCGAGCGGAAGCTCTAGACAGGTTCGATTCCTGTACCTTGGATTAGGAGTGAATTAATTAGTTCGGGAGTTAATTCCTGGACGTTATCGATCGCCACTGTCGCACCTGCTTGGATCAAGCTGTGGCGATAGCCGTCAACTTGTGATGCTTCCGCGAGGATGTGTGGCGGTAATACTCCTACAGCAATGAAGTCTCGATGTGGTTGTTGGGTTCGAGCGTTCAAAATCGTGTGCATATCGGCAACGGTATCGCCAACATAGAAGATTGGTAGAGAATCAATTCGTTGGCGGAGCCTCTCTGTTCGCGCAGCGTCCCGAAGGGAAAGAGAATCGTGTTTGGCTCCCAATTGAGCAACCACCATCAATAAGCCTTCTGGCTCTGGTTTACCTGGAGCATCTTCCATCGCGACTAAAATAGGTGCAGTTAAACCCAATCTCCGTTCTAGGATATAAGTAGCAGATCCGCGCGTAGCCCCGCTAAAAAAGCCCCAGGGGATGTTTGCAGCGGTTAATGAGCCAAAGTATTCCAGACTCGCTAGGAGTGGCTCGTCGCAGATATAGCCATTCCAATTGACTGGATCTGTACCGCGATATTTGGTTTGAAAATAGGCGACAATTCTTTCGTAATCTAGCTTTAACTCAGATCGAGTTTGTCCCTGTTGCTCAAAGTAGCGATAAATTAGCTCCTGTGAGCCTTCCCAATCGTTATTCCAGATGCCTTCACCCTTGAGCTTGTCGATCTCGATCGCGCTAGGACGATAGGCTCCATTAGTAAACTCCAATACTGTATCTGCCAAGGCGCGACGGTAGGAATTGCCCACGTCCCGAATTACCCCATCGATATCAAATACTACGATCGCGCTCATCTCAATCCTGCCACTAAATCAATTCAAAATTTACCACATCACAGCCAGCTAAGATCGTCAACAGCCGATTACTCAGATCTTGCACCAAAACAAGATTACTAGTAACGAGAGGGTAGAGAGTAGAGAGTAGAGGGTAGAGGGTAGCGATAATGATGATCGGGAGATCGGCTCGGAGGAATACCAATTAGAGCTACTCCCTTCCCACCCAAGAAATAGACAGCGCAGTTCACTATCCACCATTCACCATCCACCCACTACCCTAGGATCTAATTCTTCACAGGTTCGGGAGTAAAATCGTCGGCGTAGACGCGCCGCGAGGTAATCGACCAGCAATTCTCATTTTAAAACTTTTGTACTATAAATTATAGTTTAAGCTGGCGATCGATAAACCAATTGTGGTCGTTACAGCCAGCTCAATCGATTAAGAATAGTAGGTTTATTTCCATAATGAGAATTGCTGGTAATCGACCGATCTAAACAGTTGTTAGCAAAGAGATGATACAATGATGGATTGTGTGCCAAAACAGTAAGCAAATATGACCGAAACCGAAACCGAAACTTTAATCGCCGAAACCATCCCTGTAACGTTATCCAAGTTTATCTTAAAAGTTTTATGGTTGGATGAAAACGTTGCCTTAGCTGTAGACCAAGTAGTTGGCAAAGGGTTGAGTCCCCTCACAGCTTATTTTTTCTGGCCGCGTAATGATGCGTGGGAACAACTAAAAGCTGAATTAGAAGCCAAGCACTGGATTGCTGAAATCGATCGGGTGGCAATTCTCAATCAGGCTACTGAAGTAATTAATTATTGGCAAGAAGAAGGTAAAGGTCGTCCCTTACCTGAAGCTCAACTCAAGTTTCCTGAAGTTATCTTCACTGGTAGTAATTAATTTCGTTCCCTGCTTTGCCTCTCCCCTGGGGAGTCGGTTGCAGGGTGGTTTCATACACCAGAAGAAAAATCTCTGAGTTCACTTCAGTGAACTTTTGCTATTAGCCCGAAATTTATTTCAGGGCGGTTGAAGACTAAGCACCAGGGTTTAAGCATTTTTATTTTCTTGTATGAAACCACCCTGCCCCTGGGGAGTCGGTTGGGGATTGGGTGATGTCGTGAGTTTATCGCAGGATACTGAGTATTTAGCCGATTGGATAACTCAACCCATCGCCCGATCGCTTGTTGGCAATGCAGGGTAGCTCGATTGTCAAGAGCGAATATTTGCAACCCTAGTCTAATTTGACGCTAGCAAGGTAGTAACTTCCTGTCAATCTGCCGTTCCAAGTCGGTAAGACTTGTGGAGTTATCCAAATTAAAGTCTGCTAGGTTGATTTTATCAGTCAGAGACATTTGGCTGTGGATGCGGTTGTTGGCTTGTGTCTCGCTCAGACGATCGCGTGTCATTATCCGGTTTAATTGAGTGATGCGATCGCAACTAACTACCCAAATTTCTGTAACTAAATCGGTCATTTTTGCTTCAAATAGTAATGGAATCGCCAGTACAGCAGTGCTATCTGGAGCAAGGCGATCGATCTCTATTTCAAAGCAATTCCTTACATAGGGATGGATTTGAGCTGACAACCACTGACGCTCATTTAGATCGCTAAAAACAATCTCGCCCAATCGATGGCGATCGAGTGTGCCATCTGGTTGTAGGATCTTAGCACCATAACGTTGAC
The DNA here is from genome assembly GCF_041737865.1 of Chamaesiphon sp. Taxonomy (NCBI): domain Bacteria; kingdom Bacillati; phylum Cyanobacteriota; class Cyanophyceae; order Gomontiellales; family Chamaesiphonaceae; genus Chamaesiphon; species Chamaesiphon sp. The sequence goes on along the minus strand of NZ_JBGSQZ010000170.1, from coordinate 3,559 downwards.
CGATCGCTTCTAAAATTTGCGAATCATTCGTTACAGCCGATCGAGCGTAGAGATCGGCATCCCAAATAGGCAAGTGATACCGTGTCTGCAAGTAGTCAGTAACGGTGCTTTTTCCAGTACCGATGCCGCCAGTAATTCCAATTAAGCGCATGGTGGATAGTCTCACATGGATCGAAACAAAGTTACTAGTATTGAGAGGGTAGAGGGTAGAGGGTAGTTTTCAGGCAATAATTGCTAGTTTGGAGCACATTGCCCAATCAACTGTCAACTCTCAACTATTTACAGATATTTTTACTACTGCAAATATTTGTGCTAGGCTGTTTAGCTATGGTTTTTAAAATCTATCTAGGCGATAATTTGGAGAGGTAATAGTGTGGTAAATCGGGATGATGGACACAGATCCTCCGACGTGCGAGATATCTGGAAATTAATTCAAGCATTCGATCGACAGCGCAATCCAAAGATATTAACCCAAAAGTATATCAAAATGCGTAAGAATGCTTTTGGTTTTTTTCGGGGGACATGTCATTTATTTTATCGCGATTTACCTAAGGAGTGGGAGCTAAATCTCGCACCATTTGTTTGGATCTGTGGTGATTTACATTTAGAAAATTTTGGGACATATAAGGGTGAAAATTCTTTAGGGGAGCTACGCCAACGTCAAGTTTATTTTGGTATTAATGATTTTGATGAGGGGGTACTTGCTCCTTGTACCTGGGATATTACTCGTTTAGTCACAAGTATTTTTTTAGCAGCAGATAGTTTGGGATGCAATCGATCCGATCTCAATCAATTAGCCCAAGTTTATCTTACTAGTTATACAAATACTTTGATTAAGGGGAGAATTAGAGGGATAGCTGAAGACAATACCAGCGGGATTGTAGCAGATTTAATTAAAAATTCAAGTCAGCGCAAACGCATCGATCTATTAAATGAACGCACAGAATTAAATGGCGATCGTCAGCTTAAATTTGATGGTGCAAAAATATTAAAAATTAGTACTCAACGACAGCAAGAAGTTATTAGGGCGATCGATAATTGGGCACAGTCTCAAGCAAGTCCAGCATTTTTTAAAGTTTTAGATGTGGGATTTCGAGTTGCAGGGATGGGTAGTTTAGGAGTGGATCGATACATCATATTAGTAGCAGGTAAAGGTTCCCCCGACAGAAATTATTTACTCGATTTCAAGCAACAGTCAGCTTCTGCATTAGAGCCATATTTGACGCGAGTTCAACCTCAATGGAAGAATCAGGCAATCCGCGTTATGAATGCTCAACAAATAGTTCAATCGGCAGTACCAGCACTATTAGCTGCTATTGAATTTAGTGGTACTAGTTATCTACTCAGAGAACTCCAACCAACCGAGGATAAAATTACCTTCAATGGTAGAATTAGTTTGTCTCAACTAGCAAAACTCGTCGATACGCTCGGTGAAGTGACTGCTTCTGCACATCTTCATGGTAGTAGTAAATTTGGGGCAGCAGTAGTTCAAGATCTGATAAATTTTGGACGTAATTTAGAGTGGCAGCCAGAGGTGCTAATTTATGCCGATTTTTATGCTCGGCAAGTGCAGCTAGATTATCAAGATTTTTGCAAAGCTACTCAAGATCTATATTAATTAAATTTAGCGTGAAATATTTGAGATTATTAATTGGGATTGGCTCGATTGCCCTGACTGCTTGTACTCGCACCCCCACATCGACACCCGATCTTTCTCCCCAGTCAGTTATTACTCCAGCACCGACAATTTCGCCCCCATCAGCTATTACTCCAGCACCAACAATTTATCCCCAGTCAGCTATTACTCTAGCACAGACAATTTATCCCCAGTCAGTTATTACTCCAGCACCAACAATTTCGCCCTCATCAATTGGTGCTAGGGCTACTCCAATCGTCCCACCTCCGGCGATAATTCCTAATGTTGTACCGTCACCAGCTCCAGGCATTATCGTCCCACCACTGCCCGCTCAGGTAGGTGATTATCAAGTAATTAATGAGTTAAAGCAACCTCAATTTATGGCGCAGAGTCGCGATATTTTGAGAGCCGCTAGTCTCCCCCCTGCGAAGGTAAATTTCAATGCAGCAGATTTGCTGATAGTTTTGAAAAGTACTCGTAAATACTTTAGTAATCGATTGGATAGCGATCTAGATCTTCAGCGCGAGGGGATTTTGGGGACTCAAGGAGTCAAGGTTACGGATATTCTGAAAACACTAGATTTTATGGTGTTAACTCTCCAACAAGATATCAAAGCTAAACGATCGATCCGGCTCCAAGATCCTAAGTTTTTAAATACCAACTTTCGATCGATCCAATGGACGGCGTTTAATCCCACCGCTATGGATGAAAAACGAGTACGGATGACCAAGTATGCTGTATTTACCCATCCTGGTTCTCGCACTCCTACCAAAGAGTTTAATGCTGGACTCTACGCGCTCAAACCAGATACCGATGTTGAGACAATTCGGATCAAATATACTAAACAAGATGTTTTAACTAATATCTATGAACCAAAAGGGATCGAATTTGGGACAGTAGAACCTTTAGCTTATCTCGATCGCGAGGGGTTAGAATCAGCATTGATGCAAGGGACGATCTTAATTAAATTTATCGACGGCACATCGAGATTTTTTAATGTCGATCGCCATAATAATATACCCTTTATCAAAGGGTTGAATCCTACCGAACAGAAACGATACTGGTATTTTAAACCAGTGACTGCAATTAAAGGATTTGGACAAACTATCGAGACTAAAATATCGCTCAAGCCAGGGGTGACTTTTGCTGGAGATGTTTTGAATATTGGCTTAGGGAGAATTGTAGTTACCGAAAACTCGATCGATGGTAAACCACAACTGCACATGGGAATTATTGCCGATACAGGTGGGGCATTTTTACCCAATTTACATCAGTTAGATTTCTTGGCAGGTGTATTTGATAGCAAGGATGATTTTAATGCCTACATTCGCAAGTTACCAGAATATACCAAAGCATATATTCTAGTAAAAAGGTAAGAGCGATAGTTAGTTTGGGATGGCGATTGAGGAGATCCATTCTCGATCGATCTTATCTTAATATCGTTTGAAGAATCGCCAAACTGATAGAGCTAAAGAGAAAAGATAAGCTAGTCCCTTCGCCAATTGCCATGGACTCCAGAATTTAAAGCGGGGATTAGCTTCGAGCAGTTTTTGCAGCTCTATAGTTGCGGCAAGTTGAAATCCCGATCGATCTGTTCGATCGTGAAGTACTACCTGTAGCTTTGGCCCTAACTTTTCCAGAATCTTTGGTGGTGGAATTACGATATTTTGGTCGGCACAACCAGGCAGGAAACTCATCATCAGTACTGTCTGCGATCTAGAGTCAGCTTGAGAACGACCATGCCACACAGTTCGTGTGAACAACCAAATATCTCCTTTCTTCTAACCCACATTCCGCACTTCAGATTTTACGACAATAAATTCATAGCCAAAATTAACTGAGAATTATATTTACGACATTTGCGACATCAAAAATACAATAAAATGAGCATGACAATTTCTAGTCTTTGCCTATCTTCAAAAA
>NZ_JBGSQZ010000169.1:0-7113 GCF_041737865.1 Chamaesiphon sp. | reverse complement strand
CAATCCCAAGCTATTATCAACAAGTAATGCTTATTGATAATAGATTGGTAAAGTATCTTGTTTTGACAATTGATATTTATTGCTCAAACACATTCAGAGACTTGATTTGATGATGAGGCATAGCCTCATCGAACTCAGGTTGCCAATATCCTCGAACACTTTGCCATCCTCGCCGCCAAAGACCCGAAAACGCCCCTTCAGCAAAAAAACCTGTTCTTCCCCCGCTACCACCAAATCGATGTCGTCCGCAAGCTCCTCGCCCACGTTCAAGCCAATGGAGTCGGACACACTTACCTGATCCAACATTCCGCAGGTTCCGGTAAATCTCACTCGATCGCCTGGACAGCATATCAACTGATCGAACTCTATCCCAACGGGAATTTACCCACTTGCGCCGCCGATTTACCCCTATTTGATTCTGTCATCGTCGTGACCGATCGCACCGTTTTAGACAAGCAGATTCGCGACAATATTAAGAGCTTCTCCGATGTGAAAAACATCGTCGCCCATGCTACCAGTTCGGCAGAATTGAAAACCGCCCTCGAAAATGGCAAGCGGATTATTATTACCACCATTCAAAAATTCCCCTTCATCGTCAGCGGTGTCGAAGATTTATCCGATCGACATTTTGCCGTAATTATCGACGAAGCCCATTCTTCCCAAGGAGGACAAGCCGCCGATAAAATGAACATGACAATCGGTAGCGATGACGAAGAACCCGAAGATATCCAGGACAAAATTCTCAAAGCGATGGAAGGGCGCAAAATTGGTAAAAATGCCTCCTACTTCGCCTTCACCGCCACACCCAAACCCAGCACCCTGGAGAAATTCGGACAGCGTACTGCCGAGGGACAGTTTATCCCCTTCCATCTCTACTCGATGAAACAAGCGATCGAAGAAGGGTTTATTCTCGATGTCTTAGCCAATTACACCAGCTACCGCAGCTATTACGAGATCCAAAAATCGATTCAATCTAACCCGCTATTCGATACCACTAAAGCCCAGAAAAAGCTCAAAGCCTTTGTCGAAGGAAATCGCCAAACGATCGCCACCAAAGCCGAAATCATGATGGCGCATTTTCTCGAACAGGTTTACCAAGCTAAAAAGCTCAAAGGTAAAGCCAAAGCGATGGTTGTCAGCCGCAATATCGAAACTGCCATCCGCTATCACTTCGCCATCCGCGAGATCCTCCAGCGCGAAAATGCCCCCTTTAAAGCGATCGTCGCTTTCTCTGGCAAAAAGACGATCGATGGGATTGAATATACCGAAGATAGCCTCAATAATTTCCCCGCAGATGGGAGTTCCCCGCGTAAAGATCTCCCCGACTGGTTCGATACCGACGACTACAAAATCTTAATCGTCGCCAATAAATATCTCACCGGATTCGATCGACCATTACTCCATACCATGTACGTCGATAAAACCCTCCAATCAGTGCAAGCAGTTCAAGCCCTGTCTCGCCTCAATCGGTGTAACGCCAAGATGGGCAAAACCGATACCTTCATTCTCGATTTCTGTAATAGCGTCGAAGAAATCGAGCGAGCCTTCACGCCTTTTTACACCTCTACATCCCTCAGCGAACCCACCGACGTTAACGTTCTCCACGACTTAAAAGATGCCCTCGATGATGTAGGCGTATACGAGCAGAGCGAAGTAGCAGAATTTAACAACCGTTTCTTCGATCGATCTCCCGCCCACGAACTCAGCCCGATTTTGGACATCGCCGCCCAGAGATTCACCACCGAATTAGAATTAGCAGAAGCAGACAAGATCGACTTCAAAATCAAAGCCAAACAATTCGTCAAAATTTACGGTCAAGTCGCCTGTATCATCCCCTTCAATAACCTCAATTGGGAAAAACTCTACTGGTTCCTAAAATTCCTGATTCCCAAACTACCCGTCCAAGATCCTAGCCAAGACCAACTCGACGAACTTCTCAATAGCATCGACCTATCTACCTACGGCTTAGAGCGAGTCAGACTCAACCACGCAATTGACCTAGATCCCTCCCAATCCGAACTCGAACCCCAAAACCCTAACCCACGCGGTTATCACGACCAGGAGAGCCATCAAGACCCCTTAGACGAGATTATCGCCCTGTTCAACGAGCGATTCTTTTCCGGTTGGGATGCCACCGCGATCGAGCAACGGGTAAAATTCGTTAACATCGCCAACCACGTCAAACAGAACCCCAACTATCAAACCCAAGTTGTCAACAACCCCGATGTCCAAAATCGTCGCATTGCCCTCGAAAAAATCATCAAACAGGCAATTACCCAAGAGCGCAAACGCGAACTCGACCTCTACAAACGCTACACCTCAGACTTGGAATTTCAACGCGCCTTTGATGTCACGATCGAGCGGATGTTGAACCAAGAACTAGATTTTCGCCAAGACACCGCCTAGTTTGAGCGGATGCAGAGTTCTGTAAAGCAATACCCGTAACCAGTACAAAAGGTATGTTAAGCAAAGTAAACTGGATGAATCAACACAAGTATAGGTGTCTCTAGATATAGGGTTTAGCTGGAGAACTGCATCTGCCGCTCCTGACGGCGATGTATAGCAGTCTCATTGGTAAGTCTATGGGAGAAACTGCTAGCCGCCTCAAGTTGATTTTTGATGCCATGTCACTGACGCGAGGTGTCTACTTTTTTGATGAATTTGACGCGATCGGCACACAGCGCAACAGCACCAACGATACAGGCGAAATTCGGCGTGTCCTGAATTCTTTTTTACTATTTATTGAGAATGATGAGAATGAGAGTTCGATCGTTGCGGCAACCAATCAACCCAACCTACTCTATGAAGCTCTGTTCCGAAGATTTGATGACGCGATCGAATATACCCTGCCAACAGCAAAAATGATTCATCGCCTTCTCGAAACACAGCTCTCGATCTTCGATCCCCAATGGCGCGATTGGTCAAAAGTACTGAAAGCCGCCCAAGGATTGAGTTTAGCGGAGATTGCTCGCGCTGCTGATGAAGCAGCCAAGAAAGCAGTCTTATCATACTTCGGCAATCCCAGCAATTTTTTAGACCTGACTAGCCACCATTAACAAGTACGGGACATAGCAACACCAGCCACGCCCATAGCATTTTCCCGATCGAGTTGGTTCCATGTAATTACATGGAACCAACTAAATGTCTAAAACAAAGACTGAGAGTTACTTTGGAGCGTTGCTGGCACATATTAGGTCGGAGTAGATTGACATTGATCGACTAAGCCCAAATTGTTTCTCCATCTAAGTTATAGACTTTTAAAAAAGTTCCATGTAATTACATGGAACCGTGCAAGTAAGCTAAAATCGTTTCTAGTTCTACATTTCCAGCGATTAGTACCTTGACTTGCTCTACCTGCGCTGGCTTCACCGAAGCAATCTGAGTTCGATATTTACCATCATCTCCTCTGTCCTTCCAAGTCATTTGCCAGAACCAATGAGAAATATTGTCTGAGTCACGACTTCCTTCAACTAGAGGATATTCAACTGTCCGGCCATTTTTTAATCGCTTTTTCTTGGTGCGTTGATAGAGAGTGCCACTCCTACCAGGTACGCGATTTCCACGCAATTTCATCTATAATAGTCATTGAAAATACTTTTTTGGTGTGATGGCTAATTTAGTCATCACTCTTTTCTATTATAGAATTATCAACTATTTAATTGTATTAACTTTAAATTTAAATCTCGATCTTTGATTCAGATTAAAACAAGTAGAGAGCGATAAATAGGATCGTTTATCGATGTGATGATAACTAGTTTCAAATCCAGAGAAGCCGAGCTAATCTTTCATGGTAGGAGATCGGTAAAATATCCACGCAGTATCCAAGTTGATGCCCTTCGCAAGCTGAGAATCATCAATGCCGCAACATCGATCGGCGATCTACAAATCCTTGGTTGCCTGGAGAAACTTTCATCTAGCTCTGAAAAATACAGTCTGGCCATCAACGATCGATAGCGAATCCAATTTACTTGGATGTGAAAGATATTTGGATAATTTTAGGATTGTTTTTTACTTTCGATCTAAAAAAATCTATACCGATCCCCTAAAATTCTACTACTAGCTGGTTTTTGACTGTATGAGGCGGACACAAGCGACTTCCTTCAGGGCTAGAGCATTCGTCCGCGTCAACAGTCAAAAACCAGCCGCCCCGCAGGGTCACAAGTTCAGCGATCGCAACGTTTCAATTGTGAATGTTGAAGCTATACTGATATGTAATAACATACAAAATCGTATATCCGTACAAGAGCGTAGCGATCGACTGGGGAAGTTCAGGCGGGAGGCAAGAAAGCACTATAAGTTCCGTTTCGGCATCGTAATTTTTTAAAATCTCAGTGATCTCAGCGGTTGCCGTCGCAGATAAGTTAGGAATCTTGGGGACAATTTTGGCGATAAGATCGGCAGGAGAGACAATAGCATGAGCATCGATTAAATTCACAATTACGCCTCCAGCTTGAGCTTTAGCAGTATTAATGAGTTTATGCAATCGTTTTGAGGGAATCGGGTCTAATGTTGCCCAATATTTTTTAAGTTCGCTGGAAATTCGGAGCTTGGAGGCTTTAGGGAGTCCTACAACTTCAATTGTTTGTCTGTGACAGTGCGGTTCTAGAGGATAGCTATCGCACACCAATCTCTGTTTTTTTCCATCCTCTTGTTGTCGTTTTAGCTGTTTTAGCTTTGATTTATAACCCATTTTATTTGTCCTTACATCAATTAATTATTGTCAAGTTTTGAAGCAATGAGTGTGCTAGTTATAGTATTCTGAAATAGAAGTTTCTGGAGATCGAGATAATTAGACCCGTACTGCTCCTGCCGCAGGGGGTTGCGGCTTTTTGACAGCCGAAACCTCCGACATTAATCAGCTTCGTTTATAAGATAATAAAGATCGGATTCGCGCTGTCTTTAAATCCGCTTATTAATTAGTCACAGCTCGAACAAATATCAACTAATTAGATCCTATAGCGATTGATAATTTTAGCTGTTTGCACAAGCAATCGTAGTAGTAACTGTCAGAAATCCAGCGGTAGGCATTGTGCAAACAGTGAATAATCTCGCTCCAAAGTGGTGCATTCTCATCAAGAATACCAACCGTACTTATATATCGATTCAGAAGTCTGCCAGCGTTAGTTACTCCAGCTAAAGCATCGAAAGCTAATCCATCTAGTTTAGCTCTAATGCTACGTTTAGTTGCGGCATTAGATCTCCTCCAATAGATAGAGTTCCAGGTTATCCAGCGGCTTTCAAGGAGGTTTCGAGCGATTACCAATTCAGATTGGGCTTCAATCAATAACGGATCGTCCATACTCCCTGGAAACTTTTTGAGCTTTTCGATCGCTACAGAAATCGTTGCTGTTGCTGCATACATAGTGTGATTTTAATTAATATACGAACGAAGCCAACCAGTAAACTTGTGGAGTACGGGTTGGCTCAGTCTGGAAAAACTTATTTATTAACGATTAGTTTTTTAGCTCATTCGAGCGAGTCAAGTCCTCCAAGGTTGCGGGTCTGTAAATTAGCTCTCTTAACTGCCGTGAGAAGTCAGGAAACTCTCGATCGCAGTGAAAAAGAGCTTGATGAATCCACCAAGCTCTTTTCGTTGTCGATAGTCGATCCATCGCGCGGATAGTTGCTCGATATAAGCCAAATCTGGTTTTGTACTGGAAAGGATTTTGCATAAGATATCAACGACAGAGGTGAATTAGATGCGTCTCCACGGCACAATATCGGTCGCTGGATGTGAAGGATTTCGGGGGATTAGGGTAACGATCGGCTCCAAGTTCATCAAGCCATTCCGAGAACTGGCGACGCTTCTTGATGCGGCTGGGATGTTCGAGCGGCAACACCGCAACCAGCTCCCCACCAGGAGCAAGCCAATCATAAGCATGGCGAACATGCTCGATGTGGGCATCTTTACCAAAGGGTGGGTTCATCAAGATCCGGTCGTAGATCGGGCGGGGGGTGGCACTCAGAAAGTCTCGACCCAGCAGTGGAAAGCCAAGCAGGGTCAGAGCTTCAACCAAACCCGCGTTCAGCTCGAAGCAGTCGATATGTTTGACTCCCAAGTCCCGCAACGCCAGACAAATATTGCCAGCTCCGCCCTCCGGATCGAGACAGCGGTGGTAGGGTTGAACATTGGCTAATTGCAACATTCGAGTGACGATCGCACCTGGGGTCGGAAAAAAGTCGGGCACCTGTTGATAGATGGCTTTGCGTCGCAGTGCATCAACCCGTTCGCCAATCGGATTGGGCTGACAAGCAGCGGGATTGCTCAAACCTTCTAACAGTTCCACCGCAGCTAGAGCCGCGTTAGCACTATAGATACCGATAGCTCCCAACTTTTGAGCGATCTCATGACCACGATCGAATCCCGTATAGAGATATTCGAGCGATTTGGCTCCCTCTTTCTGCCAATGAAAGACAGAAGCAAGAGGTTCGAGATGACTGCGGTTGCTAATCTTGGCAAGTTGGATAGGGCAGGTGCCATTGCAATGTCGATCGGCAAGGCCCACCAACCAACTTTGGATAAGTTGTAGCCGTCGTCCGTCCTGGCGGATACTACTAGCGATGCGCGAACGACGGGCGGTGATATTTTGTTGTCCAATCGAAGGATTCAGCTTGGATGCGATCGTTGCATCCATCGCCGCTGCCAACTTTTGTAACTTATCGGCTAACTTGGGATTGGGTGGGGGACAGATGGCAGGAACGGAAAAATCTAGGGTTAATTGTCGCTCGATATTGGCAATAGTCATAAATTTGATAAATAGGCTAATAAATGGGTACAAAAATGCCATCAACTATTACTAATTGCTGGCAAGATCGATCTGGCAGAATAATTAATCTTTAAGATTAACTGGAGAGGAATGCCGATTGCATTCGTGATGACTATCTAACATAGATCCCTTGATTGGATAAAAGGACAACTAGCACAAGCAGTCTCTTTTTGTTGAGTAGCGTGAGGCTTACGTTTGGGCATAATAACCCACATTCCGCACTTCAGATTTTACGACAATAAATTCATAGCCAAAATTAACTGAGAATTATATTTACGACATTTGCGACATCAAAAATACAATAAAATGAGCATGACAATTTCTAGTCTTTGCCTATCTTCAAAAA